>CAZPEJ010000189.1:0-8631 GCA_964585465.1 uncultured Ardenticatenaceae bacterium | reverse complement strand
GAAAGCAGTGAATCCAGTTTGACGCTCCTGAAGGCTTGTGTTATGATCCCCGTTGCGATCCGGCTGTAAAAGCCGGAATTGCTGTTTTTATTGGTGGAGTTTCGTTAGTCATGGCAGCCCCATTGACAATGAAAAGCGAGGGATAGGTATAAGTAGCGATTACCGTATCAACAGACAGATTCGCGCTCGAGAAGTTCGTTTAATTGATCATACCAATACTAATCATGGCGTGGTAACAATTGAAAAAGCTCGAGAGCTGGCAATAACGGCAGAGTTAGACCTGGTAGAAGTTGCGCCCAATGCCAACCCGCCAGTATGTCGTATTATGAACTATGGAAAGTTCTTATACGACAAAACCAAAAAAGAGCGCGAAGCAAAGAAACATCAGCAGCAAATTGAGATTAAAACCATCCGGCTCACCCCCCGCACCTCTCCCTTTCACCGTGAGATTACCGTCAAAAAAGCGCGTGAATGGCTGGGAGAAGGCAAAAAGGTGAAATTTTTAGTGAAGTTTAAGGCCAGGGAAATCACGTACCCGGAAATTGGTCAACAAACTTTGTTAGGAATCGCAGAAGACTTAAAAGATGTATCTAACGTCGAACAGAAACCCAAACTAGATGGATGGTCTATGACCCTGTTGTTGACCCCCGCGTGATGATTCTTTTTCGGTTCAACAGCTAAACAGTTGTAATCCAAAGCCCCAAGCGGGGCTTTTTTATGAGAGGGATAAAAAAATGGCACAAGCAAAAACAAAGAAGTACAAACTCAAAACGTATAAAGCGGCTGCCAAACGTTTTCGCGTGACTGGTAGCGGCAAAATTGTGCGGACAAAAGGTGGTAAAAGCCATTTGCGTCGGCGCAAATCGGCCCGGGCGAAATCACAATTTGATAAAATGATTGTGGTAGAATCTTCGGGAGATCGGCGGCGAATTATGCGGTTGGCTCCTTACCTGAAGCTGTATAAAGCCAACCCGCCCAAGTAGTTGTTGTTATTTTTTACTGTATCGCTGCCTGGCTTCGGAAGAACGTCCAGGCTGGATAAATGCGAGGAATAAGTTATGCGTACAAAAGGTGGTGTGGTGACACAACGTCGCCACAAGAAAATTTTGGGAATGACCAAAGGCCAGTGGGGAACACGGAGCAAGTTGTTCCGTCGCGCCAACGAGGCGATGATGAAATCCTACTGGTATGCGTACCGCGACCGACGAAACCGGCGGCGTGATTTTCGCCGTTTGTGGATTGCCCGTATCAATGCGGCTGCCCGCATAAATGGCATTAGCTACAGCAAACTGGTACATGGTTTGAAGATAGCGAATGTGGCAATTGACCGGAAGGTTTTGGCGGATATTGCGGTACGGGATGCGGCGGCTTTTACGGCCGTTGCCAATGTGGCGAAACAAGCCTTAGCCTGATCTTTATCCCTGACCTCTAATTAAACGCCATACCTGCTATCAGGTGTGGCGTTTTTATTTTTACCATGTAACTGTTCAGCCTCTCTGGGATTTAACCGTCACTTTACCGTTTGTAGTTTGTATGATACAAGGTTGGCCGATGTCTCCTTATCGCCTGGGGCTGTTGGTAATTTTGTTGACCGCCGTTTTTTTTCGCCTGCATCATCTTCCGGCTGTGCCACCTGGCCTGACCCACGATGAAGCGGATCACGGCATTTCTGCCTGGAGCATTGTCCAAGGGGAACGGCCGATTTATTTCACAATTGGGAATGGGCGGGAACCCCTCTATGACTACTCAACGGCCGTTTTGATGTCCTTTTTAGGGCCGACTTATCTGGCAGGGCGATTAACGGCCGTTTTTTACAGTTTGATTCTCATAGCAGGTGTGGTGGCCTGGGTACGCCGGGCCTTTGACCCGCTCACCGCTTTGTACAGCGCGGCCGGGTTAACCATTAGTTTCTGGCCTGTCATGACAGCCCGGCAACTACTTCGCTCAGAAACCCTGCCAGCGTTGTTTGTTTTAGCTGTTTACTGCTTCTGGCGAGGCATCGAACCCCGCTCCAACCGTTCAAAGGTGTTATTTTTCCTGCTGGCAGGTGTGTGGCTGGGGTTAACCTTCTACACCTACCTCCCTTCTCGCCTCCTGTGGGTTATTTTTCCCGTCTTCGCCCTCTCCTCCTTCGCCCCTCCCCCTTCGCCTCGCTCCTGGCCCCTCATTTTCCCCACCGCCCTGCTCCTGTTGACGGCCGTTTTGCTGGCCTCCCCCCTTTTTTATTACCTCTACACCCATCCCCAGGCAGAAGTGCGGATTGACCAGCTCAGTGAACCGTTGCGAGCCGCGTGGCGTGGGGAGTTTGCGCCGTTGTGGCAAAATAGCTGGGGGGCCTTGCGCCTGTTTACCAGCCAGGGGGATACAGCGTGGCGTTACAACCTGGCCGGGCAGCCGCTTTTGCCGTTGGGGCTGGGAATTTTGTTTTATGGCGGGGTGGGAACGGCCGTTTGGTCAATCTGGCGCGGCCACCAGGCAGATAAACAGCGACCCGGCCTCTTTTTGGTTTTATTGTGGTTATTGGTCGGTTTTTCCCCGGCCTTGGTAACTGGCCCAACGCTGAGTACCACTCAAACGATTGGAATGCAGCCTGCATTGTACGTGTTGCTGGCGGTGGGCATCCGGCGGGTAAACCAACTATTTTCCCATACAACCCTGGTTTTTTATCTGGTGTGGCTGCTTTTTGGGGTAACGGCCGTTTTTACCTATCGTACCTATTTCATCCAGTGGGCTAATCACCCAGAAGTGCGAGTGCAATATGAAACCACCCTGGTGACGGCCCTAACCTATTTGCAAGAGCAGGGAGATGGTCATGTGGCTCTTTCTACCACCACCCCCGCTGCCGCCCACAGCCCGGCCGTTGCCCAAATGATGCTGCAAAATGAAAATGTGGTGCTGCACTGGTTTGATGGGAATGCCAGTTTACGGTTGCCAGGCAACGGCCGTTCCACCTTCATTTTTTCTGGTTTTGCTCCCCTCAACCCGGCTTTGCAGCCCTATTTTGCCCCGGCCGTGTGGCAAACACAGTTACCATTACCTGCAACTGACCTGGATCGGCCGTTGACCATTTACCAGGCAGATAACCAGGTTTTGTTGGCTGCCTGGCAGCAACAATTTGTGTTGCCTCCGTCCCAACCGTTGCTACCTTTGGCGGAATTGTTGCCGGAAACGGCCGCATTGGCGTTTCTGGGGTATGATTTGCAAACCCCCACTATCCGACCGGGCGAGGAGGTGCGGGTGGCAACGTGGTGGCGAGTGATTCGGCCGTTACCCGCCGCACAACTGTTTGTGCAACTGTTAAAACCGGATGGTGTGCTGGCGCAGCAGGATCGGCTGGATGTGCCCGCCACTAGCTGGCACACAGGAGATTATTTTATTCAGCTACACACCTTTACTTTGCCACCGGAAACGGCCGTTGGCAGTTATCCGCTCATCACTGGCCTCTATGATCCCAGCAACAACCAACGCCTACCGATACAAATTGATGGGCAATTGGCCCCCGACCACCTGGAGCTAACCACCCTTACCCTGCCATGACCCCCCCACCCCTCCCCCTTCACGCTTCACGCTTCACATTTCACGCTCCCCGCCTCACCATCCTGCTCATCACCCTGCTGGCCTTTTTTCTGCGTGTCTGGCAACTGGCAGATATTCCCCTCGGTTGGCGCGACGATGAACTGATTAACGTTCTGGTTATTTCGCAAAAAATCGTAGATGGGGATTGGCAGGTGTATTATGCGGATGCTTCTGGTAATGAAGCGTTGTACCACGCCCTCAACGCGCTCATGTTGCACCTGTTTGGAGCGAATGTGGTGAGTTTTCGCCTGGTTTCGGCCGTTCTCGGTACCCTCACCGTTCCTTTGCTCTATGTGGTGGGGCGAAAATGGTTTCATCTGTCTGTGGGGTTGATCGCCTCGGCCGGGTTGGCCGTCTCTTTTTGGGGGTTAATGTATGCCCGTTTTGGCCTGCGCCAGGTGATGACCCCCCTATTGGCCTTGTTGGTCTTCCACTTTTTCTGGCGCGCCTGGCATCGCCCCCCCCGGTCGGCAGTGCCCGATTCTCTACTGGTGGCCTTGTTCACCGCCCTGGGGTTTTACACCTACTTTGCTTCGCGTGGGTTGCCGCTCATCTTTTTGGCTTTTGCGGGTTATCTGTTTTTATACAACCGGGAGCTATTTTGGGGTAACTGGAAAAAGTGGTTGTTGATGGGGGTGGGAACGGCCGTTTTGCTCATTCCCCTGTTCCTAAACTTGCGGCAACAGCCCGAAGCCGAAGCCAGGGTAGCAGAACTGGCCGCCCCTCTGATTCGCGCCAGGGAGGGGGATTTTAGTCTGATTGCTGAATATACCTGGACAACCTTAAGGATGTTTCACCACATCGGGGATAACGAATGGCTTTATAACATTTCCGACCGCCCCATTTTCACCCGGCCGGTGGCCTTCATACTGTGGGTCGGGGTTGCCGGGGTACTTTGGGATGCACTCCACCCGCAACGCAAAAACCCTGCATCAGCCTTCCTTTTTTTCTGGTTTTTAGCAGGTATCTCACCGGGGTTTATCAGTGTGCCCCCGGCCAGTCTAGGACATACCATTGTTGCCCAGCCAGCCGTTTACCTGTTGCTGGGTTGGCCTCTTGGCCGGTTAGCTTTGGCTCGTTGGCCCGTTGCCCTGGCCTCAATCCAAAAACCTTTGTTAATCGTGGCAAGCCTTGTTTTGTTGGGTAGTACCGCTTTTCGTGACCTGCCCGATTATTTCCAGGTGTGGCCGAAACTTAACATGGTGCGTTTTTTGTATCATAGCGATGTAAAAGAGATGGCAGCTTTTTTAACGGGCCACCCGGAGTGGACAGATTTTGCTCTGGCTGGCCCATTGGATGGCCCCTGGGGCAAACTGGCTTTGACGGTAGATTTGCCGGAAAATAGGGTAACGGCCGTTCGCCCGCGTTGGTTTAACCCGGAACGAGCTATGATGATTGAACCAGCAACAGTTTTTGTGAATGCCCCTTCACCCTATGAACCTTTTTTGCGCTCTTTAGGGGTGCAAGTGGGAGGGTATGAACTGTATGAGGTGATGTTGACTTTGCCCACTCAGCCACATACCTGTTTTCAAAATGGGTTATGTCTGGTTTCGGCCGTTTTCCAGAGCGATGTCCTACAGTTAGGCTGGCGGGTAGAACGGCCGTTAGACTTGCCACCCATTCCCCTGATCAGCAACCCACCACCGCCGGGGGTGTATGCCGGGCCACGTCTCTGGGTTTTTGCCCAATTACAAGACAGCAGCAACCAATTTTTGGTGGGGACGGACGGGTTATGGGTAGACCCCACCACACTCTACCCAGGAGATGTTTTTGTGCAACAACATGGGCTGGTGGTGCCAGAGGGGCAGGTGGCAAAATCAGTTGTTTTTGGCCTCTATGACCCCATGACCGGGGAACGTATTTTGACGGAGGATGGGCAAGATTTTTTGAGATTGCAGATTGAAGAGTAAGGGGGTCGTCTTTTCTGTTGTGCGAAGCGTGAGGGGCGAAGAACAAACCCGAAACTCGAAACTCAAAACTCGAAACTTAACTCATGAACCAATTACCTGTTAACTTCACGATGCGTTTTATTCTGTTCCTGTTTGTATTGTTGGGGCTGACGGCTTCCATCATTAACCCATTACACGAAGCCACTGACGAACTGCGCCATTACCTTTTTGTGCGCTATGTGGTGCAAACAGGCCATTTACCCGTGCAAGGTGAACAGGGTTGCATGACTCAGGCACACCACGCCCCTCTGTATTACCTGTTGGGGGCGGCAGCTACCTTTTGGGTTGATACCGGCCCGGCGTGTACTGCGGTGTCGGAGAACCCCTTTTGGGCGTATCGTTATTGGGAGGTGGGGCGTGATAACAAAAACCAATACCTGCACGGTGAAAGCGAGAGTTTCCCCTGGTATGGGGAGGCATTGGCAGCACATCTGGCTCGTATGGTGAATGTGTTGTTGGGGGCCGGGGTGGTGTGGCTCACCTGGGGGATTGGTCGAGCCGTGTGGCCGGAAAAACCTGCCCTGGCTTTGGGTGCCTGTGCGCTGGTAGCCTTTAACCCGATGTTTGTCTACATGGCGGGGGCAATGAACAATGATGTGGTGGCGGCTCTTAGCGGATCGGCCGTTACCCTGGCTTGTGTGCGGTTGCTGCGCGATGAACAGGGGTTGAGTCGCCGTTGGGGCATCTTATTGGGTGGGTTATTTGGTCTGGCTTTGATGAGTAAGTTTCATCTGGTGGCTATGGTGGTGCCAATTGGAGCGGTTGTTACCTGGAAAGCCTTTTACTCACAAACACCTATCCAAATTCGCCAAAACCGCTTCAAATACCAGTTGTTGTTGTGGCTAGAAGTGAACCTGTACATCGCCCTGTTGGCACTGTTGATTGCTGGTTGGTGGTTTGTTCGTAATCAACTCCTGTATGGTGAACCGACTGGGTTTGAGAAAGTGACAGAGATATGGGGAGTGCGTGACCCAACAGATGTTAATACCTGGGGAACGGCCGTTTTTGAGTTGTCTTATGCCTGGACAAGTTTATGGGGGCGGTTTGGGTATGGCCAGATTCCCCTGCCGCAACCCATTTATACAGCTCTGGCCTGGTTCGTGGGGTTAGGGTTGGCTGGTTTGTTACACCCTGTTGTCCGGTTTTTGGGCCGCAAACAGGAACCAGAAGCTAACAAACAAACCTTTTTCCAGGTCGGCATTCCGGTTTTGTTTTTGTTGATGAATGTTGGGCTGTTTTTTGCCGTTTTATTTTCCTATTTACTGGTCAGCCCGGCCGGGCCAATGGGACGATTCTTTTTTCCGGCATTACCTTCACTGGCTTTGCTCACCTTCTATGGATGGGCGCAATGGCTGGAGTGGCTTAAACTGTCTGCTCAGAGCATTCAACGGGCGGCTTTGCTGCTGAATGCAGGCATGTTGTTGTTGACGGTGGTGGCTTTGTTTGGTTATCTGGCCCCGGCCTATGCCCGACCAGAGACGTTTGCCGCCGAAACGGCCGTTCCCAACCCCACCAACGCCCAATTCGATACTCTGGTCAACTTACGCGGTTACACTATCACCCCCACCACCCTCTCCGCCGGTCAGCCACTCCATTTGCAACTGTATTGGGAAGTAACCGGCAAACCCCCAGGGGATTATTTGCTGTTTGTGCATGTGCTGGATCAATTTGGCAACATCATTGTCCAACGAGACACCCACCCCGGCCTGGGTAACTTTCCCAGCAGTTTGTGGCAGCCCGGCGACCGTTTTATTGAGGATATTAGCCTCTATTTGCCCGAAACCGCCTATGCGCCCACCCAGGCAACCGTAAAAATTGGTTACTATGCCCTGGATGGCAGTTATCGCCTGGGCATTACGGCTGCGGACGGCACAGGGTTGGGGGATGCTTTGACCCTTGCTCCGGTAGAAGTGGTGCCGTTACCTGGCCCGTTTACAAACGTTTTGCAACAAAATTTTAACCATGAATTGCTGCTGGCAGGGTATGAATACAGCCAGCGTGCGGCTCGTCCTGGTGAGATGTTGGCTGTGACGCTTTATTGGCGCACCTTGCAACCGCCAACGGCCGATTACACGGTTCAGGTGCAGTTGCGGGGAGAAAATGGGGCACCCTGGGAGATATGGGAAACGGCCGATACCCAACCCGCCTGGTCAGTAGGACAAATTTCCCAGGATACCCACAACTTCCTACTCCCTTCCAATCTGCCTCCAGGTTCGTATATAATTCACGTAGCCTTAATTGACGCTGTAACAGGACAGGCGCAAAATATAGTGGCCGAAGATGGACATTGGATTGATGATGAATTACTCCTGGCACCTATTAAGGTGAATCCATAACCGATCATTGAATGGATCAACCATCAAACTGAGTGGTCAATAAACAAAGCAGCCGGATAAGAATTGCAGGTATAAGTGGGATGTTGCTAATCTGTGGCATCATCTACTTACTCCTGCCAGTCACTACCTTACGCTGGGCGCGAATCCCCTTCCCCGGCTTTTTCATGGATCCCAACCTGGTGGTGACAGCCACCGGAGATGACCAGGCAACCTGGCCCGGCAAACAACTCACCCCTCCCATCACATTCCCCGAACGAGTTAGAGCTATCAATGGCATACGGGTTGAAACCCAAGATGATTTTTTGGCTCTGCTGCGGGAAACGGCCGTTGGGGACAACATCACCCTGACCTTGTCGCAACAACCCTCACCCCATACAGAACGAACCGTTACCCTTTCCTTGATCCAGTTTTCAGGCACCGATTTGTGGAATCAGTTTTGGCTTTACTACCTCCTGGGGCTGGTCATGTTAATTGTAGGGGGGTGGGCGTTTTGGGTGCGTCCCGATTCAGAAGCGGCTCAGGTATACACCCTGCTCACCATTGCCGGGGCTTTAACGGTGGGGTTACTGTTCGACCTGGTAAGCAGCAAGACGTTTCTGCGTATCTGGACGTTTGTCATTCCGATGGTGGGTGGGATTAATGTGCTGTTGGCGGGTGTTTTTCCCCATGAGATGAACTTGTTTACGAAACGGCCGTATCTAAAAACATGGCTTTTGCTTCCTGGTGTGGTGCTGGGGTTATGGGGGCAGGTGCAACTATACAACACCGCA
>CAZPEJ010000188.1:0-8634 GCA_964585465.1 uncultured Ardenticatenaceae bacterium | reverse complement strand
TGCTGGCTGATTATGTCACAAACCACGTATTTCAAGAGTCTGATTAACCTTTTTATATTGCATAAGGTCATAAATTGACATTCTATTGAAGGGGATTAGGGATTGGAGATTAGATATTTGCCAATCGTTAATCTCCAATCTACAAACAGGAGTGATATGAAATTTGCTGATACTTTAACTACGCTCTTTCAACATAACTTGTGGGCGAATTTGCGTTTGCTGGAGCAGTGTGTGGCTTTGAATAGGGAACAACTGGATGTTACACTTTCTGGTACCTATGGCTCTATCCATGACACCTGGCAGCATTTGGTAACGGCCGAACAATCTTATTTTTCGCGTATTAGTACCGGGCTGCCACGCCGCCGCCCGGCCGATGCACCCCCTTTGACAACGGCAGAAATGATGGAGTCATTGCAGGCAACGGGTTCTGGTTTTGTGGAGTGGGCCGGAAAGGTGCGGGCTGATGAAACAGTGCGAGTAGATTGGGATGGCACCCCCCGCGATGTCCCCAAAACAGTTATTCTCACCCAGGTGATCAATCATGCAACGGAACACCGCGCTCAGATCATGGCAATTTTGACACAATTGGGAATCCAGCCACCAGATTTGGATGGTTGGACATATTTTGATGAACAAGACAAGTTTTGAAATGGGACATTGGTATTATCCGCGTCTACCCGTCAAACCTGTAAAATCCGCGTCCCATTCAATTTTCTAATCCCGTTTGTTGCAGGTAACGGCTAACGGCCGTTTCTAATTCAATTTCCTCTGCCAGCACGGCGGCCTGGTATTGCTGAATCCAACCTGGCACAACCCATTGTGCCAGCCGCCATTCATGGTAGATAAGCCGGGTTACAGGGCCACCCCCTTCCAGATACCCAGAGGCATGGTAATCTTGTTGGGTTTGGGCAGTGTCATAGGGCACACGCACCACACTGGCTTGCCAACGGCCGTTTTCCCAGGTTGCCTGCCCATAACTGGCCCGCCGATCTCCATCGGCCGGTGTACCAACCGACCCCACATTGAGCAGTAAGGTGCCGTTTATTTGCCGTATAAAAGGCCAGTGGGTGTGGGCGGTGACAAACAAAGCTGGCGGCGGCGCAATCTGGCGGTAGATGTCAGTTTCTACGCTGTTGACATAAATCCCATCTCGATTGCCTAACATCGAGGCGTGGCGTACTCGTAGTTCGCTGCCGTCGGGGGCCAACTGGCTGCACCCTTCCGGTAGCTGTTTTAATTCTGCCACAGCCCCATTCAACTGTTGGTATGTCCAGTAGGAAGTGCGATTAATTTCAAATAAACGGCCGTTTGTGACAGCATCGGCTCTGGCGTGTTTTAACACGTACTCTTCATGATTCCCCAAAACCAGGTGCCAATCGGCCGTTTGTTGTTGCTGTTGGACTATCTGCCAGCAAACCAGCGAAGACGGGCCACGATTCACCGTGTCCCCATTAACAATCACCCTGTCTGGTTGCCACTCGTCCAGGTGGGCCATAACCGCTTGCAACGCAGGCAAATTACCGTGAATATCCGAGAGAATAGCTATCTTCATAAAACAGGTATGTTGACAACCAATGAACGTGAAACGTGAAACGTGAAGTTTCACGTTTCACGTTTCACCACAAACCTACCAGGCATATGCTTCGGGGGCTTCGCCGCCCGGCCCAGGCCATATTTCATCCAGTTTTTTCATCTGTTCTTCAGAGAGTTGAATCTCTAAGGCTCGCAGGCTACCTGTGAGTTGCTCCAGGGTGCGCGGGCCAATAATGGGGGCAGTGACGGCCGAATTGTGCAACAGCCAGGCCAGAGCCACATCGGCCGGGTTTTCATTCAACTCAGCGCAAAACGCCTCCCATTTTTCCAGTTTGGGGCGGTGTTTCTCAATATCCTTTTGCATGTCATCACTGGCGCGGCGACCCTCACTCACTTTTTGCAAAATGCCCCCCAACAAACCACCAGAAAGTGGACTCCAGGGAATAATGCCCAACCCATACGTTTTGCAGGCAGGCACTACTTCTAGTTCAATCATGCGATCATTTAGGCTGTACAGGCTTTGTTCTGAAACCAGCCCCAGAAAGTGTCGCTGTTTAGCTATTTCATTGGCCTGGGCAATGTGCCAGCCAGCAAAGTTGCTACTGCCAACGTAAAGAATTTTTCCTTCTTGTACCAGTTGTTCCATGGCCTGCCAGATTTCTTCCCAGGGGGTATTGCGGTCAACATGGTGCATCTGGTATAGCTCAATGGTATCTGTTTGCAGGCGGCGCAGGCTGGCTTCGCAGGCGCGTTTGATGTGCAGGGCAGAAAGGCGGGATTCGTTGGGCCACTCCCCCATTCGGCCGTAAACCTTTGTTGCCAAAATCACTTTTTCGCGTCGTCCACCCCCCTGGGCAAACCAACGGCCGATTATTTGCTCCGTCACCCCCTCTCCTAACTTCCAACCATACACGTTGGCCGTGTCGAAAAAGTTGATACCCAACTCTAAGGCTTGATCCATCATGGCAAAACTGTCAGCTTCGCTGGTGTAAGGGCCAAAATTCATGGTGCCCAAACATAGCTTACTAACCTGTAAACCAGTGCGTCCTAAACGATGATATTTCATCTACTTCTCCTTTGGGTTATACTGTTACCCAACATGAAAATCAATCTCCGCTCCTTTAGCAAAATCAGAACTGTCGTAGGCTTTTTATTGATAACGGCCGTTTTTAGTAGTCATTTCTATTTGCGCGACCTTGATTGGAACGGGACGATTCATCTGCATACGTTGGGCAAATTGGTAACGGCCGTTATGTCCCTATTCATTGGTATTTTAGCGTTGGTACGTTTTCTCACCAAACAAAATACCGCCTTCCTGTTTATTGGGGTTGGTTTTTTTGGGGCCGGGTTATTAGAAGGGTATCAAGGGGTGGTCAGTAGCCCCGTTTTAAGCTACGCCTTTCCTTACTGGTTGTCCGAACCCAGATGGCGGTGGGACACCAGCAACACATTCCTGTCTTTATTGCTGTTTGGTAGCTGGCTGGCCTGGTGGGCCGAGGATTATACTGCCAGCCATAATCCCACCAGGGTACACCGGATTTATGAAGGGGTGAGCCTCTTTTTGATGGTTGGGGCACTGGTTTTTGCCATTCTACCCATTTCTGGTTCAGAGAACTCACCCATTAACCTGTTACAGGTAGATACCATTATTTCCTCGCTACTCTACCTGTTGACTTTGTTGGGTTATCTGTACAAAGGAGATTGGCGAAACAGTTTATTTGAATACTGGTTGATCCTGGCTTTAAGTTTTAATTTGTTGGCCCAGGCGTGGTTTATGCCATACTCGTTTGCCTTGTTTGACACCTATTTTGTGGTGGCTGGCACCGTCAAATGGATGGGTCATCTATTTGCCCTGATTGGATTGCTCACCGGCATGTACACCATTTTCCGCGAATCCGAACAAACGGCTGTTCAGTTGACCCAAACCAACGAAGCCCTGCAAAGGGAATTTGCCGAACGGGAACGAGCCGAAAAAGCTGAACATGAACAGCGAGAACTGGCCGAAGCCTTGCGCGAAGTGGGAAACGCCCTCAATACAACACTCGATTTTAACCAACTACTCAATTTGCTGCTCGACCAGACAGCGCGGGTAATTCCCTATGACACGGCCAATGTTATGTTGGTGGCGGGTAGCCAAATTCAAATTGTTTGTACACGCGGTTATGAACGGCAGAGCCAGATTCACCCCCCGCAACAATTTCTGGTGGCAGATTTTCCCACCCTGCAACAGATGAACGCCACCAAACAGCCCTTAGTGGTGCCAGATACGGCCGTTCATCCCGCTTGGGTCAACGCCGAAGTTTCCCCCCATGTGCGCTCCTGGGCGGGCGCGCCCATTGTGGTGCAAGGCAACGTGGTGGCCTACCTGGCCCTCAACGACAGCCGCCCCAACTTTTACCGCCCCGAAGTTGCCGCCCGTTTGAACGCCTTTGCTGCCCAGGCCGCCATCGCCTTCCAAAACGCCCAACTGTATGAAGCATTGGAAAAACGGGTCGGAGAACTCACTACCCTCAACACCATTAGCCAATCCATTAACGCCACCCTCGATTTACAAAACACCCTAACCATTATTACCGAACACACCACCCGTGTTTTAGGGGTTGCTGCAACTTCTGTCGTGTTGTTGGATAAAGAACTGGGGGATTTATGGTTTGCCGCCGCTTCTGGACAGGCTTCCGATTTTGTGCTGGGCAAACGGCTAAAACTGGGGCAAGGAGTCATTGGATGGGTGGCGCAAAACGGCAAACCCGCCCTGGTCGCGGATGTGATGCAGGATAACCGATATTTCAAATCCTTTGACCAGGAAAGCGGTTTTATGGCCCGCTCTATTTTGTGTGTGCCGTTGCAATCCAGAGGACAAACCATTGGCGCAGTGGAAGCCCTGAACAAAGAAGTGGGCACTTTTACCGAAGAAGATTTGCGCCTGCTCATCTCGCTCACTGGCCCGGCCGCTACAGCTATCGAAAATGCTCAACTCTATGCCCAGGCCCAGCAGGAAATTAACGAACGTAAACGGGTGGAAACCGCGTTGGAAGCGGAACGGGCGTTGTTGGCTCGTCGGGTGGCGGAACGCACGGCCGATTTGAGCGCGGCGAATGCAGAACTGGAACGGGCGGCTCGTCTAAAAGATGAATTTCTGGCGAGTATGAGCCATGAGCTTCGTACCCCGTTAAACGCCATTCTGGGCATGTCGGAGGCGTTGCAAGAGCAGGTGTACGGCCCGATGAATGAAAATCAGTTGGGTTCTCTGCGGAGTATTGAAGAAAGCGGCCGTCATTTGCTGGCTCTCATCAATGACATTCTGGATGTGTCCAAAATTGAAGCCGGAAAATTGGAACTGGAGATTGTCCCAGTGCAAGTGGAATCGGTTTGCCAGGCCAGTTTGCGCCTGATCCGGCAGGATGCCCAGAGAAAACGGCTGCGTGTCCACTCCTCGTTTGATAGCGGCATTACCACTTTGCGGGCAGATGAACGGCGGCTAAAACAGATGTTGGTTAATTTGTTGAGCAACGCGGTGAAGTTTACCCCAGAAGGGGGGGAGGTTGGGCTGGAAGTGGTTGGGGATCGGGCCAATGAGGTGATGCAATTTACGGTGTGGGATACGGGAATTGGTATTGCCCAAGAGGATTTGGGGCGGCTGTTTCGGCCGTTTGTGCAACTGGATAGCAGCCTGTCACGCCAATACTCTGGGACGGGTCTGGGATTGTCGCTGGTTTATCGCATGGCAGAATTACACGGTGGCGGGGTGGCGGTTGAAAGCCAGGCGGGTAACGGCAGCCGGTTTACCCTATCCTTACCCTGGCAGGAAGCAGAGGAACATCTTTTGGAAACGGCCGAAATGGTGGAAACCGAAGATGGGCACATCACCCACCTGGCTGCCATTCGCCGTGCCCTGATTATTGACGATTCCACCGCCACAACCTCCCAACTAACCCGCTACCTGGGTGAGTTAGGGGTTGGAGTGGTGGTTTACTCCCAGGGGTTAGGAGCGGTGAATCAGGTGATTAAAGTTCGACCAGACATTGTGCTGCTAGACATCCTGTTACCGGGTGCTTCGGGTTGGGAGATATTAGCTGAACTCAAAAATAACCCGGAAACGCGCCATATCCCCGTTTTGGTCATTTCAGTAGTAGACAACCGCACCCAGGCTCTTACATTGGGGGCGGACGAAAGCCTGATCAAACCAATTTCCCGCCAACGGTTGCAGCGTTCTCTGCACCGGGTGTTGATGCGAAAAATCCAGGCCCAACAAGATGTGATGCGGGCAGAAAAACCAGATACGGCCCCGCTGGGGCCAGAAATTTTATTGGCAGAAGATAATGAGGCGAATATCCAAACCATTTCCGGTTATTTAATTGCCAAAGGATGCCGATTGAAGGTGACACGAAACGGCCGTGAAGCCGTGGACGCAGCCAACGAACACCCGCCGCACATCATCTTGATGGATATTCAAATGCCTGGGGTAGATGGCCTGACCGCTATTCATGAAATCCGCGCCCTGAAACACCTGGATCAAACTCCAATTATTGCCCTCACCGCCCTGGCAATGCCAGATGATCGGGAGAGGTGCCTGGCGGCGGGAGCCAACGCTTATTTGAGCAAACCAGTTAGTTTGAAATTGTTAATGGAAACCATTGAATCTTTATTATTCTCACAGAGGTCATAAACTGACATTTTTATTGTGAGATTGGAGATTAGAGATTGGTCAATCTCTAATCTCCAATCTCTAATCCCCTTCAGCAGCATGTCAGACCTTATGCAGTATAGAGAACCAGAGAGAACCGTTATGAACAAAATACCCAAAATCCTGGTTGTAGACGACGACATAACCGCCCGTAAAACAGTAGAGATGTTGCTCATGCGCGAGAAGTATGAGCTGGTTTTTGCCGAAGATGGGGCTGAAGCCTTTATGGAACTGGATGACATGGATGTGTTGCCAGATGCCATTTTGTTGGATGTGATGATGCCAGAAATGGATGGGTTTGAGGTGTGCCAGCGATTGAAACGGCACACCCGCTGGGGGCATATTCCCATTATTTTGGTGACTGCCCTGGATAGCAAAGAGGATTTGGCGCGTGGCCTGGAGGCTGGGGCGGATGACTTTTTGCATAAACCGGTGAACGGGTTGGAACTGCGGGCGCGGGTACGCTCGATGTTACGCATTAAACAACGGCAAGATGATTTGACGCAAATGTTAAAAATGCGCGAAGAGTTGTCGCATATGATTGTGCATGATATTCGTGGGCCGTTGGGCACGATTCAGGTGTTTTGTGATTTGTTGCGCGAGAAGGTGTTGCCAGATGGGATGGAGGAGTTGGAAACGATTCAACGGGAAGCGGGTCGTCTTAGCTCTTTTCTGACCGATATGTTGATTATGGCAAAAATGGAATACGGCCGTTTGTCGCTCAATCGGGTAAATGTGGATGTGGCTCAACTGGTGGCAACTGTGCAGAAAAATTACCAACCCCAGGCCCAATTGAAAAAAATCCACCTGATGACCAACCTGCCAGCCGAAGTTTCCCCTGTTTCTTTAGACCTCAACCTGTTCCAACGGGTGATTGAAAACCTGTTATCAAACGCTATCAAATTTTCCCCGGCCGAGACACAAGTTACTATCGCCGTCGTATTTCCAGAAACGGCCGAATCTGGCAAACAGTTTCAATTGCAAGTTTTTGATCAAGGGCCTGGCATCCCGGCAAAATACCGCGAAACCATCTTTGATAAATTTCGGGTGGTCGAATCCGGGCGGCGCAACGTGCCACAGGTTGGATTAGGTCTGGCTTTTTGCAAGATGGTGGCCGAAGCCCATAACGGCCGAATTTACCTCAGCGATAATCACCCTAAAGGCACCATTTTTACGGTTGAGATTTGAAACGGTGAACCCGAAAAATCCGTTTTTCCTTCCGTTTTGGGGCCACATCCGTATTAGTATTTGTTTGTTGCCACACATGATACATCCGCTGGGCAGTGGTGTAATACGTTAAAACCGCCAAGATTACCAACGCCACATGCGGCCAGTTCAAGGCCAACGACACAATCATCACCACATACCGCTCTACCCGGCTCAAAAACCCCACTTTTGCCGTAAGCCCCAATGCCTCGGCACGAGCGCGGGCATAACTCACCATCAGCGAGCCGGTAATGGCTGCGTAGGACATCACCAACATCCAGGTATCTTCGCGCTGCATAAAATAGAAAATAAATCCACCAAATAACACAATTTCCGCCAATCTATCCAGCGTTGAATCCAAAAAAGCCCCGAACCCTTTCTGTTTGCGCCCCAATTTTCGTGCCAACGCCCCATCAAAAGCATCTAACGGGGCGATAAACAGCATGGCAAATGCTGCCCAACGCATTTCACCAATGGCAATTAGCCAGGCAAACAAAAAATGGGAAGCCATGCCGATAATGGTCAACAAGTCGGGCGAAAAACGATGCCGCGCCAATACTGTGACCACCGGCTCAATAATAAAAGCCAGTTTGGCACGCAAAAAATCTGTCAGAGTCACTTTTTCTACACTTTCCGGTTTTTGTGGGTTTAATTGGTTCATGTTTCTTCTCGTGTCCCAGGAGTTATACGATATTACCATAGATGCCAATCTTGGGACACAAGATACACGTTGCTCCGGTAAGGGTGAGGTGGATAAAGGGCAACGTGAAAAAGATGATAAAAACACCCGAAAAAACCTTTCATACCGAAAGCTGATTTGACATTCTTCTATGATTTACTATGATTAGTACCATAGTACTAGGTTGGCAGGGTTTTTTGAGTGGGTGTCCAAAATTAAGTTCCGCCGCGACCTGATAGTTTTACCAAACCCGTCAGGTCTAAAACAGGAAGTTGTTTTTAGTCGCTCACGTTGTAGAGGAAGTTAATTAACATGAGCAGCGAATTATTACCAGTTGTTGTTATCGTATTGGTTTCTCTATTGGGAATTTTGGTGATCCTGCGCCCGCGCTCCACAGTGCTTAGTCGGCGGAGAATGGGTAACGGCCGAAGTGGGCCACGCCGTCACTGGAGTTAGCTTATTACATGTTCGCAGAGGGCATAAAGTGACATGTTCATTGAGATTGGAGATTAGAGATTCGCCAATCGCCAAT
>CAZPEJ010000187.1:0-8664 GCA_964585465.1 uncultured Ardenticatenaceae bacterium | reverse complement strand
GTTTCGGGCCAGGGGGAGAGGTTGAGCAGGCGGGCGCGAATGTAACGGCCGATAATGCCCCCAGTGGCCAATATGGGTAAAACAATCAATGCGCCCAATACCCCTTGCAAAATGATGGCACCGATGATCGCTACAAAAACTAACCCGGTGTTCATGTGCATAAATCGCCCCATCACAATCGGCCGTAACCAGAGCGACTTAATTTGCATCACCACCAGATAGATGGCGGCCACTAACAAGGCAAACCAGAAATTGGCAATTGGCAGCACGCGTGACCCTTCCACCAGGGCTACCAATGAAGCGATAATACCTGCCATGATAGGCCCTAGCTCCGGGATCATGCTCAAAAAACCCGTCAACAACCCCAGGGCTACTGCCCCCGGTAGCCCAATAACCAGGCTGATAATGATAAACAACACCCCCATGATGACCATCAACGCCAGGGTGCCACGCACATAAGCCCACCAGATGTCGTCAATTTCGTGCAACAGGCGATAAAAATCTTGTTGTTCTTGTTCTGGAAAGAGGCCAATGAGCCAATCTCTGAGGCCGTTCCAATCTAACAAGAAGTAGTAACTGGTGACTAACACCAGGACAATGCCGATTAAGCTGCTGGAAGTGGCTTCTACCACCTGCACGGCATCTTCGGCGGCCGGGGTGACGGCCTCGCCAACGGCGCCCAAGATGTAAACCCAGATTTGATCCAGGAAAATAATCCGCCCCATGATGGTAACCGGGTCAGCCAGATAGGCTTCTACCTGGGTTTGCACCTGGGTGATTTCGGTGGCGATGGTGCGAAATTCGTTAAGCAGTAGGGGAATGAGGGTGCCGGGCATGGCAATGAGCAGGATGAGGAAGATAAAATAGACCAGGGTGGCGGTGGCTTTGAAACTCCATTTGAAGCGGCGGCTGAGGGAGTGGGCGATGGGATTGAGGATGTAGGCCAGCAGGCCTGCCACAATGAGGGGGCTGATTAACGGCCGTATAGCATACACAAGCAGCCCTAACAAAATCAACAAGACAGAAACAACAATAATTCGGGTTTGAACGGTCCAACCTTTTGACATAGCCATAAATAAATTTCTGTTATAGGATTGATTCCACGAAACGATAGTGCAACATTGTACCGAACTATACCATAAAATGTCTACTAACCTCTTATTGGCTTTAACCCCCTACATTCCTCCAGATCGGGTGGCAGTTTTGTTGAACCCATCTGCTACGCTGTCTGTGGATGGGGTTGCTATGATTGCTGACATTTCTGGGTTTACGCCTTTGACAGAAGTCCTGACGCAAGGGTTACGCCCCGACCAGGGGGCCGAGGAGTTGACGCGGGCGTTGGGGGCTGTGTTTACACCTCTCATTACGCAAATTCACGCCTTTCGTGGCAGTGTCATCAAATTTGGGGGGGATGCGTTGATTGTATGGTTTGGGCGGGGAAGGCGAGAACGGAAAACGGCCGTTATTCGGCGCGCCCTCACTGCTGCCTGGCAAATGCAACAACAGATGCAAACCGTTGGCCTGGTTCACACCCCCATTGGCCCTGTGACCCTGAAAATGAAAATAGGTCTGGCCTATGGCCCGGTGAAACGGTTTACCCTCGGTTTGCCGGAATATGGGTATGAGGATGTGCTGGTCGGGGAGACACTGGAGCGAATGTCAGAGGCGGAACATCACGCCGACCCAGGGGATATTGTGGCAGACAACACCACGCTGACGCTGGCGGCTGCCTTTGTCACGGTAGCGGCGTGGCGGCAAGGGTTTGGGGTGGTGGGGGAACTGGGGCAGCCCATGGGGCAGCCCGCCCGCCAAAAACCCTGGGGGGAGCATCATCTGGTGCAGGCGAATGTGGCAGCCCTGGAGCAATCGTTGGCGGTTTACGTGCCGCACCAGATTGTGGAGATGTTGCAGGCCGGGCAGGGGCAGGTAGCGGAATTAAAACCGGTGGTGAGCCTGTTTGTACAGTTTCATGGGTTGGCGTATGACCAAGACCCGGCCATTGGCGACAAATTACAAACCTATTTTGCCGCAGCCCAGCAAGTGGTGGGGCGGTATAACGGCCGTTTGAATCGTCTGATCACGGGTGACAAAGGGAGTCTGTTGCACATCATCTTTGGGGCACCGCGCAGTGTGGAGGAACAGGCGGCGCGGGCGGTGCGCTGTGCCCTGGATTTGCAGGTGGCGTGTGGGCAGCTACCCTTCATTACCATGCAACGGATTGGCATGGCGGCCGGGCGGGTTTTTGCCGGGCCGGTGGGGTCGCCTGCTCGCCACGATTACACGGTGATGGGTGATCCCATCAATTTGTCGGCCCGATTGATGCAATATGCGGCTGATAACCAGATATTGATAGATTCGGCCGTACAGAGCCAGTTGGGGGATGTTTTTGAACTGGCTGACCTGGGCGAAATTCGGGTCAAGGGCAAGGCGGAGCCTGTTCGGGTATTTGCCCCGTTGCGTGTCATGCTGGCAACCCGACAGCGGAAATCGGTGGAACAGTTGTTTGGCCGGGCGGCAGAAACGGCCGTTTTGCAACACCACCTTCATCTGCTCACACAAGGCCAGGGTGGGATTGTTTTTGTGGTGGGGGATGTGGGGATGGGCAAGACGTTGTTGTTGGATAGCTGGCGGGCAAAAACGGCCGTGCGTTGGGTCAGTGGTATCAGCCTGGCTTACGGCGAAACCTTACGTGGTTATCTCTTTATAGACTTGCTGCGTGACTTGCTCGATTTGCCCCCTGGTTCAACCCCTGACCACACCTCGGCTGTGCTGGCGCAATGGTGCCAGGAGTTGTTTGGCCCAGCGCGCCTGGAAGCCACTTATCCCTATCTGGCCTGGTTCATGGGGCTACCGCTGCCCGACGAAACGACTCAACGCCTGGAGGGGTTAGGCAGCGAAAGTTTGCGCTGGCAACTATTCCAAATTATCCCCGAACTGTTTCGCCAGTTGAGCCGTCGCCAACCAGTGGTGCTGGCTTTGGATGATTTGCAATGGAGTGACCCGACCTCGATACAACTGTTGGAACGGTTGTGGCCGTTGGCGCGGCAATCGGCCGTTTTGTTTGTGTTGGCTTTGCGTCCAGAGCAGCAGAGTCATGCCTGGAAATTGCGCCAGGAGGTATTGCAAGCGGCTAATAAACCCCCGGTGGCTAATTTGTTATTGGCACCATTATCGGAAACGTCTGCGGCCGAACTGGTGGCGTATTATGCGCCAGGGTTGCCAGAACGAGTGGTGGCCTATCTGGTAGAGAAAGGGGGCGGGAATCCGCTGTTTTTGGTGGAGATTGTTCGCACGTTGCAATTGCGGGGGTTGCTTTCGGGGGCGGTGGATTTGAACACGGTGGTTTTGGATGCCCTGGATTTGCCTGGTTCGGTGCAGGGGTTGTTGCTGGCTCAGTTGGATCGGTTGGCGGTGGAGATGCGCCACACCTTGCAGGCGGCTTCAGTGATCGGCAAGACGTTTTTAGACCAGGTGTTGGTGGTTATGGCGCAGGGGGAGGTGCAGGTGATGGCCTGGCTGGAGGAGTTGGAGGCGCAGGCATATGTGCAGAAAGACGGCCGTTCCGACCTTGGCCCTTCTCACACCTTCCGCCACATCCTTATTCAAGAAAGCACTTATGGTACGCTATTGTATGAACGCCGCCGTGTTTACCACCGTCAGGTGGCCCAAGCCCTGGAAACCTTATTCCCGGCCCAGATTGGGGAACAGGCTGCTTTCCTGGCTTACCATTACGAACGGGCCGAAGACCTGGAACGGGCCATTTATTA
This sequence comes from uncultured Ardenticatenaceae bacterium, assembly GCA_964585465.1. Lineage (GTDB taxonomy): Bacteria > Chloroflexota > Anaerolineae > Promineifilales > Promineifilaceae > CAZPEJ01. The sequence goes on along the minus strand of CAZPEJ010000187.1, from coordinate 4,897 downwards.
TTACTCACAAACGGCCGATCAGGCCCGGCTACTTTATGCCAACGAAGAAGCGGAGGCGTTGTACCATAAAATTCTGCACCTGTTAGATCGCTCTGACTCCGCCCTGGTGTTGGAAACCCGTGCTAAAACCTATTTGAAGCTGGCGCAAATTCGCTCGAATCAGATGGATTTTGCCGGGGCACAGGAGTATTACAAACAAGCCTTTGAGTGGTTGAGCCAACCAGTTGTTGAAACCCGGCTTGAGCAGATGACCACTACCCCGTTTCGCTGGGGCATTTTGCCCGATTACACCCGCACCTTTGATCCGGCTTTGGTGGAAAGCCTGGAAACATGGCAAATCATAGCCAACTTGTTTGAAGGGTTGGTGGAAATTGATAATGAATGGAATGTAATGCCTGTTTTGGCGCAGCGGTGGGAAGTGTTGGATGAGGGCAAACGGTACCGTTTTTATTTGCACCCTAATCTGTATTGGAGCGATGGTACTCCCTTGACGGCTGACGACTTTGTTTTTGCCTGGCGGCGCAACCTGCGCCCGGAAACCAAAGCCCCATTGGCCTACCAGTTGTATGTGGTGAGTGGAGCTGAACTGTTCCACACGGGCGAAAACGACGATCCTACCTCCATTGGCATTTACGCCCTGGACGGGACAACCCTGGAATTTGTGTTAAAAACTCCCACTGCCTATTTCCCTTATCTGCTGGCCTATCCCCCTGCTTTTCCGCAACCCGCCCATGTCATTAACAGATTGGGGGCCGAGTGGGCAAAACCAGAGCATATGGTTTGTAATGGAGCTTTCAAACTTGCCAGTACACAGACCTCAGAGGGGTTGTTGCTCAAAAAAAACCCTGCCTATGTGGGTTATGCGCCGGGGAATTTGCCAGGGGTTGTGTTGCAGTTTATGGAGCCGTCGTTGGCTAAGTTCCGGGAAGGGTTGATAGATTGGTATCGGGTGGACGACGGCGCAGACACTTCTTCTTTTTTTGACGAGGGAAATTACCTGGTGCAGGCGTTTGTGACGTTTGTGCTGGGTTTTGCTTGTGGTTATGCCCCGTTTAACCAGAGGGAAGTGCGTCAGGCGTTTGCTTGTTGTGTTAATCGGCGGCAATTGGTGGTGGATGTTTGGGGCGGGGTGCAACAACCCGCAATGGGTGGATTAATTCCACCCGGCATCCCCGGCCATTCACCAGAAATTGGTTTGCCGTTTGACGCAGCGCAGGGGCGGTTCTTGTTAAAACAGGCGGGATATGAAAACGGCCGTTCCTTTCCACCAGTGCGTTTAACGGCACTGCCCGGTTTTGCTCAAACCCCCTCGTTTTTGCAAGCAGCGTGGCAAGAACATTTGGGTATTCAAGTGGAACTGGTCGAAGCTGCTTCTGCTGACGAGGCTTTTGCCGATTTAATGGCTGGGCGAGTCCAACTGTTATTGTTGGGTTATTATGTCTCTTACCCTGACCCAGACGATATTTTGCGTCTGGATTTTCACCGCGACAGCGCAAGCAACTTTTTTGGCTGGCGACACGAACAGTTTGATGGGTTAATTGATCGGGCTGCCGAAGTGACCCATGCACAAGAGCGTTTTGCACTGTTTCACCAGGCTGATCAGCTATTGATTCAACAAGAAACGGCCGTTGTGCCTCTCTACTACCTGCAAGCGCGCGGTCTGCTGCGGAAAGGGTTCCAACTGGCTGATACCGGGCGCATTTTGCGTAGCAGCATCATCAAGTTCAAAAATATCGTCGGAGCCTGAAACAAACCAAAACCGAGTTTCTCCAAGAAACTCGGTTTTGGCAACGGAGATTAGAGATTGGCAAATCTCCAATCCCTAATCCCCTTCAGCAAAATATCAAATAGTGACCTTATGCAGCATAACTCACGGCAACTTGACACAATTTCCTGTGCCCAGGCGGATGGAGTGGTCGTGGTTAGCTACCAGGACACACATTTTTTCGGCCCCATCTGATTCAAAGGGACGGTCTACAAACCGATATTCAGTGAAGGGGTTGGGGCCGCCGTACAAAATCCAGGGGCCACTTCCAGGCACACCTGCATCTTCTGGGGCAACGGTATCGAAGAAAAAGTGGACATGAACGTCGTAAATGTCTGGTTGGAAGTTGGTTTCAAATTCGACCACATAGTTAAATGTTTCATCCAGGGTGATGTTGAGAATCCGCGCTTGTTCGGTTTCCGGGCCGTTGAGGATGACAGGCAAGAATATGTTTTGATCGAGAACGGCCGTTTGCAAAACCCCTGAACCACTTTGCACAAACTCATACGCATTGGGCGAGTTACCCACAAAACGGGTATTTACCACCGTGACCGTAGCTGGACTGCTGCCTACGCTGTCTACATACAACCCACCCCCATTGGTGCTGGCACTGTTATTACTAAACTGGGAGTTAGAAACCACAATCTCTCCTCCATTTATCTCAATATACAACCCGCCTCCTCGTTCACCCGCCACGTTGTTTTGGAAAGAGCTACTATCAATGTTCACCTGACCGCCATCCACAAAGATACGCCCGGCCGCCCCCACCCCTAAAGAGCTGTAGTTGGTGTTCCCCACAAAAAGGGTGTTGCGAATGACCAGTTGGCTGGTATCGTGAACGTGAACCTCTAACCCCCCGGCATTTAACCCGGTATTGGTGTCGAACAGGCTGTTGACAATGGTCAGACGGGAGTTGTCCCACAATTCCACATACAACCCACCCCCATTGGTATCGGCCGTATTGGTAATAAATTGGCTGTCTTCAATGATCAGATGGGAGCCACCATGTACTTCCAGATGAATCCCGCCCCCGTTTTGCAGGACAAAACTGCCGTTCAACCCTACGTTGTCTAACAATACCTTTGCCCCATCGCTAATCACCCCGGTAATGCCACCCCCATTGAGGGGGGAACCGGTGCTGTGCAGGGTCATGTGTTCAATAATCAAATGGTCTATGTTAGGAAAATTGGGGTGATTGGTATCTTCCAGGGTTAAAACAGAATCGTTAAACTCCAGCCCAGACTGTTCTGCGGGAGCCAGATAGTCAAAACCATACCCTAAAAAATCGGTCGTTGTGGTAAAGTATTGGTTGGCTTCTTCACAATTCACATTGGGAAACCAGCCACCACTGATCCGCAAATTTTCGGTGATAACGGCCCCCCCAGAATTGCGTGTAGGAATCATTTGTGCTACCACATCCCCATCTTCTGCCAGAATCACAGCGTCTATAAAATTACCACAGTTGCCTGCTCCACCCCCCCTGAATGCTGCTTGGGCTGTTGACCAGAGAATAAACAGGGTAAACAAGGCGGTTAAACCGCTAGAAAGCACCCCGATGATCACCCGTCGTCCTTGTGAAACTTTCTTTTGTTCACGACTCATTACTTTATCTCCTTAGAGTTTGAGATTAGAGATGAGAGATTACTGATCTCCAATCTCCCAAATAAGTTACAAACAATCCCAAATCGGTTAAACCAAACGGCCGTATTTTTTCATCAACCGCACCAACTCATCCAGGGGCAGGGCGTGAGCTGTGTGCCCTTTGTACCCGGTAGTGGTTTCGGCGGCGGTTAATACGTTCAGGATAGCCTCTTCCACCGCCTCCGCGACAGCCAGAAATAACGTGTTCATGTTTGTGTGGGGTAACATTTGCAGATCGTAAGGCGTTTGTTGGGTGTGGGGTAGGTGGTTGCCGGTGGCAAAAGCCAGAAAGATGTCACCACTGCCGTTAAACCCCACCCCGCCCACTCTTGCCATACCCACAGTGGCCCGTTGTGCCAGCCGTTGGCATTGCACCGGCAGCAAGGGGGCATCGGTGGCCACGATGATGATGATGGAGGAGGTAGGCCAGCCCAACACGGAAGAGTCGCTCGGCCCCCAGGGTGCAGGCACCTGGTCTTCGCCCAGTTCCAGCCCCACCGGCACGCCGTCTACCCGCAAATCGGGCCGGTCGCCATGATTCGCCTGCACCAGTGCCCCAACAGTAAAACGGCCGTTTGCCATCTCTACCACTCGTGAAGCTGTACCAATTCCCCCCTTAAAATCGTGACAAATCATGCCCGTTCCCCCACCCACACACCCCTCGGCCACCGGGCCACTGCTGGCCTGGGACAATGCCTGGTAGACATGTTCATGGGTCAGGTGAAACCCGTCAATTTCGTTGAGCCAGCTATCCAGCGTTTCGGCCACCACAGGTAAGCCAGAAGGATCAGAGGGGTTGTGCAAACGGCCGTATTTAATGAGTGCCTCATGTACTGTACCTACCTGGCTGGTATTGGTAATGGCAATAGGGTAACAAAGCATCCCCGACTCTTTTAACCAATGAATGCCGGTCATTTCGCCACACCCGTTAAAGGAGTGATACCCGGCAAAACAATTGTCCTGGTAAATCCCTCCATCCCGTGGCACAATCACAGTCACACCCGTGCGGGCAATGTGGGGTTCGTCGTAAATCAAGGTAGTATGCCCCACCAAGACACCGGGTACATCGGTAATGCTGTTGTGGGGGCCGGTGGGATAACGGCCGATTTGAATGCCTAAATCGCGTAAACGAGCGCGAGCCATTGAGTCCTCCTGTGGGTTCTTTGTGGTAAATCGTTATATGGGTAAATAGTAAACGATGTTAAACGATTTACCAAACAGAGACTATTTTCCTTCTTGTCAAAGACGACAGGATTTTGAACAATAAAGAGGTTTAATAACCCCACACCAAGAGAGGTAACCCATGAAAAAACGCCTGTTTTTTTCCATTTTACTGCTTTCCGTCTTGCTGTTTTTGTTAGCTGCCTGTGGCGGGGGCGAAGAGACCGAGCCAGCCGCCACCGAGGCCCCGGCACAGCCAACTGATGAACCTGCGCCCACAGAAACGGCCGTTCCCGCCCCCACCCCGCCCCCAGCCGACGACAACAACTC
>CAZPEJ010000186.1:0-8667 GCA_964585465.1 uncultured Ardenticatenaceae bacterium | reverse complement strand
GCCTGACTGTTTGCCTTGCTTATTTGCACCATTATACCTGTAAATTTTTCCCGCGACGATACCTTTCTAGCACCTATTTGAACCATCTGGCATCTCTTTCACTTACTACCATTCGGTCACTAATGTCAGTAATCAGGCGCGATTGGGAAATCGCGGCTACGGTGGGGTTGTTGTAATTTATGGTATAGGCGCGATTGGGAAATCGCGGTTACGATGGGGTTGTTGTAATTTATGGTATAGGCGCGATTGGGAAATTGTGGTTACGATTTGGAGATTGGAGATGAGAGATTCGCCAATCTCTCATCTCCAATCTCAAGGGAAACGTTCGTTTATGCTCTTTGTGAGTATAAATTACCAGGTTGTTTTTGGATGTTCACGAAGCGGTTGGTGTAATCACAGTGTTGCAAAATTCGCAGGTGACGCTGGGCACGCCGCGAGGGGGGGCGGTGATTTCGGCGAAACAGTTGGGGCATTGGGTGGGAAAGGAAGCGGCCGTTTCTTCTGCGGCTTCTAACTCTTCTACATATGCCTCGGCCCGGTCGTTGTCAATGTCACCAGACTTAACCCGTTTAATCATGGCTGCCCACATGGCGGAGTCTTGTCCTTGCACATGAAAACGGGCGCGGGAAACGGGGGCTTTGTGGGAACAGACGAGTTCCAAAATATCCTCTTTGCCAAACCCCAGGAATCCCCCTTCTTCTTTGTCAACCATAGATTCAATGTCGGCGACGGCAATGTCCAGCAGCAGTTTTTGGATTTTCTCTTTTTCGGTGGTGAACAAACCTAAAAACGTCTTGGTAACGACTTCTTCCCGCTGTTCAAAGAGCAGGCGTTGGTCGGTGAGGAAAAGGAACCCGGTTGGCCCTTCTTCTTCGTTTTGTTGCCATTGGCTTTCTACTGCCATGAGTGGCCCTTCTGCCTGGCGGAGTTGAATGTCTGAGGTTTCTTGCAGTCGGTCGAGCATATAGGTGACACGGTAAACTTCCCGTTCAATGCTGTCTAGTTGTTCATCGAGTCCGGCGAATAATCCTGCAACGGCCGAAGTTGCGGCTTGAATCTGGCGGTGGAGGCCAAGAACGGCCGTATTCGCTGTTTGCACATTGGCCTGGTTGGGTGAACGTAGCAGGGTTACTTGTCGTTCGGTAACATCTAAATCACTGTTCAAACGGCCGATATGTTGTTGTAACGTCGCCTCTACACGCGGACGCACCTCATCCCACCGGTTTTCCAGAGCCGCCAATTTATCCTCCACCTGCCCGGCGTGAACATACCCCCGATTTCGCAATGCCTCAATGGTAAAAGGTAGTTCGGTCAACTTACCATCTAATGCCCCAATGACGTTGTACACACTGCCCATTTGGGCCTCGTTAGAGACCTGGGCAAACTGCGCCTGAATGATATTAGCTTGTTGCAGCAGGGCGGCGTTGGCGGTGTTGGGAGCCATTTGATGGGTAACAGGTCTGAATTGGGTCTCTCGTGGTGGAGGCGGCATGGGGGCAGAGGCCATGGTGGCCCGGCGAATCTCCACCCGATTGGCTGGACGCAAACGATTTTTATTCCCCCCACCCAAACCGCCCGCCAGCGGCACCGGGGCCGGACTGGGTGAGGTGATTGGTTTGCCCTGTTTGATGGAGGCGGCCGGTTGCACGGGTGGCTGCGTGGGGCGCACAGGAGGTTTTTGCGGCGGGGCTGCCGGAGGTTTTTGTGGTGGTGTGGAAGACACTGGCGGCCGGGCTGGCGGTTTTTGTGCTGGCGGTGTTGTTGACGGTCTTGTGGCGCCCGGTTTAGGGCCAGCTGGTTTGGCCGGGGGGGGGGTAGAGGGGGGTTTTTGCGATCCCCCACGAATGAACTTACCAGGTTTATTTTTGTTACTATCTGTCACGGCATTCTCCTTATCTCAAACTGTTCACTGAGTACTGTCCACTGAGTACTGTTCACTGTTTCCCATTCTGTCCAACACGGTATTTTAGATACGCTTCCATAAAACCGTCTAAACGGCCGTCTAACACCGCCTGGGCATTTCCCACTTCAAAGTTGGTGCGGTGGTCTTTGACCATTTTATAGGGATGTAATACGTAGGAGCGAATCTGGTTGCCCCAGCCAGCGTCCACATCTTCCCCTTTCAGGGTGGCAATTTCCGCTTGCTGTTTGCGCCGTTCCATATCGAACAGTTGTGATTTGAGGATATTCATGGCAACCTGCATATTTTGGGTCAACGAACGTTGATTCTGGCAGGAGACGATGATACCGGTGGGGAGGTGGGTGAGGCGAACGGCCGTTTCATTCTTTTGTACATGTTGTCCACCCGCCCCACTCGCCTTAAAACGGTCAATCCGCAAATCCTTTTCATCCACCTCAATTTGAATCTCCTCCGCCACATCCGGCCACACTTCCACTTTGGCAAACGAAGTATGGCGGCGGCTGGAAGCATCAAACGGCGAAATACGCACCAACCGATGTACCCCGCGCTCCGACTTCAAACGGCCGAACGCATAATCTCCCCGCACTTGCATCAGGCAACTTTTTAGACCCGCCTCATCGCCAGGTGTCACATCCAGAATATCCACCTCAAACTGGTGGGTTTCGGCCCAGCGAAGAAACATACGTTGTAACATCTGTGCCCAATCCTGGGCTTCTGTGCCACCCGCACCCGCATGAATCGCCAGAAACGAATTTTCATCGTCATACGGCCCGGCAAACAAGGTGTGAAACTCTAAATCCTCAAGCTTAACCCCCAACCCCGCTACTTCGCTGCCCAACTCCTCTTGTAACGTCTCGTCCCCCAGCTCCAACAACTCTTTCGTTTCATTTAATCGTTGGCTCAGGTTTTCCCAAATAGATACGTCACCCCGCAGCCGGTTTAACTCCTTGATAATGGCCTGGGCTGCGGCCGAATCGTTCCAGAAATCGGAAGTGCTGCTCGTTTGTTCCAATTCGCCAATTTTTTCCAACTTTTGAGCGATGTCAAAGACGCTCCCGCAGGTTATACAGTCGTTCGTTTAGTTCGTTTAATTTGGTTAATAACTCTTCCATTCTAATAAATCACCTTCGTTTAACTATTCAAATAACCCTTTGACAAATTGGTCTGGATCAAAGGGGGCCAGGTCGTGAATGCCTTCTCCGGTGCCAATAAAACGAACCGGCAACCCTAATTCGCGGTAAATGGCAAAAACCATGCCCCCTTTGGCGGTGCTGTCCAGCTTGGTCAAAATGGTGCCGGTTACATGCACCGATTCCTTAAATTTTTGTGCTTGCACCAGGGCGTTTTGCCCGGTGGGGGCATCTAACACCAACAAAACTTCATGGGGGGCTGCGTGGACACTTTTCTGGCACACTCCATACACCTTTTCTAGCTCTTTCATCAGGTTATATTTGGTGTGCAGGCGGCCAGCAGTATCCACGATGAGCAAGTCGTACCCCCTGGCGCGGGCGGCACGAATACCATCATAGGTGATGGCGGCCGGGTCGGTGCCGGGTTCGCTGGCAATCAGGGGCACATCGGCTCGTTCGCTCCAGATACGCAACTGGTCAATGGCGGCGGCGCGAAAGGTGTCGGCTGCGACCATCATCACTTTGCGCCCGTTGTTTTTGTAATGTAACGCCAGTTTGCCGATGCTGGTGGTTTTGCCGGAGCCGTTCACCCCCACCACTAATAAGATGGTCAACTGCCGTTTTTCTTCTAGTTCAAACAGTTTGGGCGGCACCAGGATATTTCGCAGTTCCACTTTTAAGGTTTCGCTGAGTTGGTTGGCTTTGTAGAGTCGTTTTTCGACGGTTTGTTGCCGCAGGTTGTCAATGATAAATTGGGTGGTTGCGACACCGACATCGGCTTGAATGAGTAGGGCTTCCAGGTCTTCCCAGGTTTCGGCCGTTATATCCCCCGTTCCCAGGACATTAGCGATTTGACCAAATACTGTTTGTCGGGTTCGGCTGAGTGAATCACGAATACTTTTGAACAATCCGTTGCCTCTTTCACAAAAATGGAGATTGGAGATTAGAGATGAGAGATTTTGTGTCATCTCCAATCTCTAATCTCCAATCCCTAATGAGTATAACACTGTTCAAGGGGCTGACAATTCAATCATCTCGCCATCACTGGTGAGCATTTCGACTCGTAGGGTGGCTTGTTCTAGCTGGGTGTTGCAAAAGTCGGCCAGTTTTTGCCCTTTTTCAAACAGACTCAGAGACTCTTCCAGGGTTAAATCACCTGCTTCTAATTGGGCAACAATTTTTTCCAATTCTTGCAGGGCCGTTTCAAAGGTAAGGTCTGTGTTCATCGTTTCTCCTGAGGTAGTAGACTGTGCCGTTACGCGTTTGTTGGGATGGTGGCGGTAAATTCTCCGTCTGTGACCTGGATGGTGAGGGAGTCGCCGCCGGTGATGTCCTGAAGGGTGCGAACAATACGGCCGTTTTCCTGTTTTCGCACAATCGCATAACCACGAGACAGGGTTGCCAGGGGGTTAACGGCCGTTAATCGGGTTTGGGTTAACTCCAATCGGCTGGTTTTCCGTTCCAGCGTCCGCTCCATAACTTGATCCAGCCGATTGAGCAGCATATCCAATCGCTGCTGATTATTGTCCAGGCGGGCACGAGGACTGAGATGCCCCAACGCCCGCGAAAGGGAGCGCACACGCCACCGCTGGTGTTGAATGACATTTTCCATAGCTACTTTCATCTTTTGCCGCCATGTTTCCAACGTCACCCCAAACTCTGCCAGGTCGGGTACTGCCAGTTCCGCCGCAGCCGATGGGGTAGGGGCACGCAGATCGGCCACAAAATCAGTCATGGTAAAATCTACTTCATGCCCGACCCCGCTAATCACCGGGTGTTGGGCCGCAAAAATAGCTCGCACCACCCGTTCATCGTTAAAAGCCCACAAATCCTCCATGGAACCACCCCCCCGCGCAATCAAAATGGTGTCAATGTCCGAACGGCCGTCTAACCAGCGTAATGCTCGCACAATTTGTGTCGGGGCTTCCTCTCCTTGCACCAGAGTGGGGGCTATCAGTACCGAAACTAGAGGGCATCGGCGGCGCAAAACATTCAGAATATCCCGCAGGGCGGCGGCATCGGCCGAGGTAACAATGCCAATTTTGCGTGGGAAGCGGGGAATCCGTTTTTTGTGGCTGGCCTCAAACAACCCTTCGCTTTCTAGCCGTTGTTTAAGCTGCTCAAACGCCAGAGCCAGGTCGCCCCGCCCGGCCGGTAACAACCGCTCCACATATAGCTGGTAAACACCACTGGTTTCGTACACAGAAATACGGCCGTTTGCCGTCACCGCGTCCCCATCTTTGGGCTGAAAACGCAGTTTTTCCGCCGCCGTGCGCCACATGACACATTTTAACTGGGCTTTATTGTCCTTGAGGGTGAAGTACAAATGCCCCGACCGTGCCGGGCCAAAATTAGAGATTTCCCCCACCACTTCCACATCTTGCAGGCGGTAATCAATCTCAAACAGTTCGCGGATGTAACTGGTTAACTCGCTAACTGTCCAATTTTCCCGATTTTGCCACGCTGTTTTGACGAATAAACCCATAGGAGGCTCGTAAAATAAAGGTAACGATTCACCGCAAAGGCGCAAAGAAAAGAGAAAACCTTTACGTTCTTTGCGTACTTTGCGGTTAAACCCCAGAGAGGCTGCATTGTTACAAACGCAAAACGTGTCTTTTGGGAATCACGTTTCACACCCTAACAGCATTTCTCATTTTACCGCTTTTGCCTGGGGTTTGAACCCCAGGCTAGTCAAAAAACGTGCTTTAGCACGTTCAAAAAGCCACGTTTCAACCTGTTTTAACAGGTTTGGATTTGTTAGCCGTCGGTTTCAACCGATGGCGATTCTCAAGCTGAGAATTGTTGCACACCCTAATCTATCCCTTGCTGTGCCCGCCATTCATGATACTCTGGCACTTCTTCGCCCACCGACCAAAAGAAAAAATAAGCCCCCATCGGCCCCATAAACTTAAACTGTTTACAGAATTTCTTTTCACGGGTGGCATAGGGCAGCCCGTCCATGCTGCGTAAATAGGCAGGAAACGAGCCATATTGCCCAACCAGGTCGCGGCAAATACGCGCATTTTGTATGGTAGCTTCAATTTTTCGGCCGTTTCGCACAATACCTTTATCCTCTACCAATCGCTCCACATCTTCATCCGTAAAATCAGCCACCGTTGGAATATCAAACTGGGCAAACGCCTTCTGGAAATTGGGCCACTTTTGCCGAATAACCTTCCAGCTAAACCCGGCCTGAAATACAGCCTGGGTAACTTTTTCCAGATACCCTGCATCACTCTCTGGAATTGCGCGGGGGGGAATTTCGTAACTTGGTTCTGCCATTATATAACCTCCTAGAACAGATGTGTGGATTGTAAAGGAGAAAGGGGCGTTTTTGCAAGTGGGCAACTCATCTGGCTCATGTTAAAATGCCAATTCACTCTAAAAACAAAACCGGAGGTGTTTTCTGGATAGTTTAGAATTAGCGAACTTGCTGGTAGATAGCGTTTTGGACAAAAAAGGAAATGATATTACGCTGTTGGATATTCGGGATCAGACTGTTTTTGCTGACTATTTTTTGATTTGTAATGGCGACAACAACCGCCAGCTACAGGCCCTGGCTGAAGGCATTTGGGAAGATGCCAAACGAAAAGGTGACACGATTGGGTTGGGCAAGGAAGGTGAGCCGGAAAGCGGCTGGATGTTACTCGATTTTGGTGGGCTGATTGTTCACCTCTTTTCGCCCGAAAAACGGACTTATTACAAGTTGGAAGAGTTGTGGGATAAAGCACGGATTGTGCTGCGAGTGCCATAACATGGTTAGAGATTAGGGATTGGAGATTGAACCAATCCCTAATCTCTAATCTCTTGATTAAAAAGAGTACCTTCAGGTACTCTTTTTTATTCCCGAATCCAGCCATCGGTGACGCGGGGCCAGTTGACCAGTTCGGCGGGGGTGAAAAAGAGATTGACCTCTTTTTCGCCGTTTTCTGGGCTATCGGAGCCGTGAACCAGGTTTCGGCCGATTTCCATCCCCAGGTCGCCACGAATGGTGCCAGGGGCGGCGGCTACCGGATTGGTCGCGCCCATTGTGGAACGGGCAGCGGCAATAGCCCCCTTGCCTTCCCAGACCATCGCCACCACAGGCCCGGAGGTGATGTAATCTACCAGGCTTTGATAAAACGGCCGTTCCCGATGCACCTCATAATGTTCCTCAGCCAATGCTGTAGACATCTGCATAAACTTCATCCCAATTAACTGCAACCCGCGACGCTCAAAACGGCCGATAATCTCACCAATCAAACCGCGTTGTACCCCATCGGGTTTTACCAAAATCAAAGTACGTTCCATGACAAAACTCCTCAAAAATGTTGATCCAAAACCTGGCAGGTTTACCAACCTTATCAGGTCTCAATTGACAAAGAAAAAGGCAGCGGGTTGGGCTGCCTTTTGAATTTTTCACCATCTAGCGGTAATTGTCGCCAATTTTTACAAACGGTCAAGAGCCTCGCGGTACATATCCAGGGCCTTCTGCAACTGCCCATTGCGGAAATACGCCTCACCCAACATTTGCCGTAACATAGGTTGCTGCGGGTTTTGGGTAGTCACCCCTTCCAAATCGGAAATTACCGTTCCCAGCCCTTCACCATTTGCCACCAATAGCTGGTAATTTTGCAACGCGGAAGCAAAATCACCCACTTTAAGAGCCTGGCGGGCTTTGTCCAACTTACCACGATCTAATTCAGGTGTACCGGATGGTTCAAATTGGGGCAACTCAAATTTGATTTCCTCCGGTTCTGGCGGCAGCGGCGGCAACGGTTTTGTTTGTGGTTTGCTGATTGGTGGAGTGAAGGGGGTGGGGGGAATGGTAGCCGCTTTTTCTTCCGCTTCCAGCCAACCTGTGATGTTAGACTCTGGCAAGGTATTGAGCCAACCTGTGTAACCAGCCAGTTCGTTATCTCCTGAATTTAGCCCCAGCCAGTCCGGCAAATCTTGGACATCTTCACTCAAATCTATACCCGCCTCTTTCAGTTCCGGCGTTTGTAATATGTCGGTTAAGTTTGGTTCGGCTGCCAGCGATTTAGCCGCGTCGGCTGTGGTTTCGGAGACAATCCAGGCGGGTGTTTCGACTTCCTCTGCAACGGCCGTTACCGATGGCAACTCCTCTAACGGTGCCCCCTGCCGCGCTGCCAGTTGTTCCAACCAGGCCATCATTTCATCCGGGTCTTCTGGGGCATCTCCCAGGCTCAATTCCATTTCCACATCGGCCGTTTCCACCACAGTAGCATGTGTCACTTCAGGAACAGATTCTACCGGGGTGGCATCTGTTCCTGCGGCCACCTGTTCCAACCAGTTCATCATCTGGTCTGGGTCACTCGGCATTTCGCTCAGGTCTAAAAACCCCCCAGTAGATGGTGCAGGTTGTTCCTGAGTTTCCAGCCAATCTAACACATCAGCCAATTCATCATCTGAAACAGCAGGCACAAAACCAGCTACCGAAACTTGTGCTACACCACTATCTTGCAGAGCCAACTGTTCCAGATAATCCAAATCATCTGTTAACGGATCGGCCGATTTGACAGGTACCGTCAACGTGGGCACAGTGGGGGTTTCATCAATCACGATGGGTTCATCCCCCAGCGTAATGCCTTGCCCAGCCACCAGATCCGCCAGCCA
>CAZPEJ010000185.1:0-8679 GCA_964585465.1 uncultured Ardenticatenaceae bacterium | reverse complement strand
GGAGATTACATTTATGAATACCTGGACGAACATCGGCAACATTTTCTGCTGGAAGAAGGGAGTTTTCAATTTCCGGCCGAAACCGTGCGTTATCACCTGTCCCAATTCCATGTCCGAACCTCTTTCCTGATACCCGTCTTGAGCCAGCAAGAGTTAATTGGGTATATGGCTCTCGACTCGAAACAGCGCAAACCTGTCTTTAACAAAACCAGTATCATTTTTGCCCAGACGGTGCTGGATCATCTGGCGACCCAACTGGAAAACATCAATTTGCTGAATGATGCCCACACCCGCGCCCAGGAATTGATTACCCTGAACCAGATTCAGGCCAATCTATCTGGTTTGTTAGATCTGCCTCGCCTGGCGCGGGTGATTTATGACGAGGTAGGGCGGCTGTTGGACAATACGGTTTTTGTGTTGGGGCGTTACGATGCGGCCAGCGAGACGATTACGCCGCTGTTTACCGTTGCGGAAGGGCAGCCCATGTCGTTGGAGGCCAAAGTGATTCACCCCAACGAACCTTTTTACAAATTTTTGCATAATGGTTTTCCGGTGTTGGCAAATCCGGCCACTCCGTTGATGCAAAGTATTATGATTCCCGGACTCAGCCAGACCCCGCAATCTTCGGTGTGGGTGCCATTGCGGCAAGAAAATCGGCCGACTGGCTGGATGTGTGTGCAATCGTATGAAACCCGCGCCTATAGCGATAACCACGCCCAGTTGCTCCGCAGTATTGCTACCCAAACCACGTTGGCGTTGGAAAATAGCCGCCTGTTTGAACAAATTCAAACGGCTCTGGCAGATTTGCAGCAGCTCGACCAGCTTAAAACCCAATTCCTGGCAAATATGTCCCACGAGTTGCGGACACCGCTGAACTCGATTATTGGTTTTTCCCGTGTTATCTTGAAGGGGATTGATGGCCCCATTACTTCTGAACAGGAGGAAGACCTGACTTCTATTTTTGTAAATGGGCAACATTTGTTGACGTTGATTAACGAGATTTTGGATATGGCTAAAATTGAGGCAGGTAAGATGACCCTGCTCTTTGAGTGGGTGCAGGTGGAGGAGTTGGCAAAAACGGCCGTTTCCAGCATTCGTAGCCTTGTCAAAACCGGGGTTGACCTCACCTGGCAAATCGCCCCCAACGTTCCCTCCATCGAAGCTGACCCCATGCGCGTGCGACAAATCCTTATCAACCTGCTGTCTAACTCTGCCAAATACACCTACCAGGGAACCATCTGCCTCTCAATTGACCGACACGACGAACAAAACATTCACATTGCTGTGCAAGATAGTGGCATTGGCATTGCCTCAGAAGATTACGATAAGCTGTTTAGAGCCTTTGAGCAGGTAGACAGTTCCACCACACGCGTTGAAGGTGGTACTGGATTGGGATTGCCAATTACCCAATCCTTAGTCAAAATGCACCAGGGAAACATTTGGTTTGAAAGCGTGGTGGGACAGGGTTCAACATTTCACATCACGTTACCCATCCAACAAACCACCCTACCCATCGCAGAGGCAGCCATAAACTTGTCATGAAAAAAACCTTCTTTGTCGTTTGCCGTTATTGCCATACTCAACTACTCTATACGTCCCCCATTCACCAATGCCCTGAATGTGGCGAAGATTGGTTAGATGCACGGTATGACCTGGTTCATAACAACCAAACAAACGGCAGTGGCAAAGAGTGGTTAAATCGGCTGTCCAGGCATGGGGCTTCACTCTGGCGGTATCGGGATTTATTGCCCATTCGCCAGGATGAAAACATTGTTACTTTGGGGGAAGGGTGGACTCCGTTGATTCGGGCGCAAAACCTGGGGCAAATGTTGGGGCACTCCCACATCTACATCAAAGATGAACGACAGGGGCCAACGGGTTCTTTTAAGGATCGGCAGGCTTCGGTGGCTATCAGTGCCCTGAAAGAGGCCATGATTACCGAGGTAGTGGTCTCTTCTACCGGTAATGTGGCAATTGCCTACTCAGCTTATTGCGCTCGTGCCGGGATTAAGCTGTGGGCGTTTGTGACCAGTTCGGTGCCGGTGGAAAAAATGCGCGAGGTGGCAATTTATGGCACCGAAGTGATTAAGGTAGCAGGCACTTATGACCAGGCGAAACGGGTAGCGGCCGAATTTGCTGAAAGTAAAGGGTTATTTCTGGACAAAGGAATTAAAAACATTGCAGCCAAAGAGGCCATGAAAACGGTGGCCTTTGAAATTGCCGAGCAGTTGGGGGGGGTGGCAATGGGGTTGGATGCGTCCATTTTGAACGGCAACCGTTACCCCTGGCGTGCCCCGGATTGGTATTTGCAGGCGGTGAGTGGGGGAATGGGGCCGATTGGGGTGATGAAGGGGTTTCATGAGTTAAAAACGTTGGGGTTGGTTGACCGTGTGCCACGCCTGGCCTGTTTTCAGGTGAACGGCTGTGCCCCGATGGCTAATGCCTTTCAACAAGGGTCGCGGGTGGCGCAACGCGTAGAAAACCCCATTACAGACATTACCACGCTGGCTACGGGTGATCCGGGGAAGACGTATGAAGTGTTGTTTGATCTGATTCAGCAATATGGCGGAACGATGGTTTCGGTGTCTGATGCAGAGGCGTTCCGTGCTATGCACGTCTTGGCCAAGATGGATGGGTTGTCGGTGGAGCCAGCAACGGCCGTTGCATTTGCTGGCCTTTTTAATCTCATTCGTCGCGGGGTGATCAAACCCCATGAAACGGTGGTGGTTAACTGCTCTGGACACACCTTCCCGGTGGAAAAACATGTGGTGGGTGAGCAGTATGCCCGCGATATGACGATGACAGAAACAGAAACGACGGAGCAAACCGGCCGTCAGGAAGGGTTGCTTACGGCGTTAGAGGGGTTGGATAATCGGGTGCAACGGATTACCATTGTTGAGGATAACCCGGACGCTGCCCGCCTTATTCGCCGTATTCTTCAGGCGCAAGGCAATTTTCATATTGATGAGGCTAGTAACGGCATTGCTGGGTTAAACCTTATTCGTGAGAAACGGCCGAATCTGGTTATCCTGGATTTAATGATACCTGGCATGGACGGATTCTCCATTGTGGAAGCTATGAAAGCGGACAGGCTGCTCAAAGACACCCCTGTCATTGTCATCACTGCCAAAGAATTAACGTCTATTGAAAGAGAACGGCTTGACGGTAAAATAAAGGCGTTGCTGCAAAAAGGCTCTTTTATGGATTCCGACCTGCTCAGTGACATCCGTCAGGCTTTACCATGAACACTTATGTAAACTACATCGAAAGGTGGTGCCAACATCTACTGTAGAAGTCACGTAAGTATATTAAAAATAGATGAGTGAAGACAGAAAAGCCACCATTGTTTATATAGAAGATGATCATGCCAGTCGCCGACTGGTGGATCGGGTACTCACCAGTCGTGGGTATCATGTGTTCCTGGCAGGTGATGGGTTGGAAGGGATTGCCCTGGCCCGCGAAAAACAGCCTGACCTGATTTTGATGGATATGAACTTGCCCAGCATGGATGGGCGAGAGATTACCACTCGTTTACGCAGTTTGCCCCATTTTGAACATATCCCCATTGTGGCTCTCACCGCCAACACCAGCCCAGGCAGCCGCGAGTTGGCTTTGGCGGCGGGCTGTACCGGATTTCTCACTAAACCGATAGATGTGGCTTCGTTTCCCAAAAAGGTGCAAGAGTTTTTACAAGGCATGGTGGAACCCCTGAGCGCGGATGAACGCTCCCAACACCTGCGGCTCCATGCCCAAAACATGGTGGAACGGCTGGAGGGTAAAATTCGGGAATTGGAGGGGGCGAATAAACGGTTGCGGGAGTTAGACCGGCTGAAGAGTGATTTTATCGTTCTGGTTTCGCATGAGCTTCGCACGCCTTTGACGCTGGTGAGTGGGTATGCTCACCTGTTGGCGGAACAAATTAACCAGGCAGGTGAGTTGGTACCGTCAGCGGCCGTTGCTGGGATTGCCGAGGGTCTTACGTCTGGGGTAGGGCGAATGCAAGATGTGATCAATGAGATCATCAATGTTTCGCGGATTGCCTCTGGCAAGTTAGACCTGGCTTTGGGGCCGGTGCGTCTATCGGATATTGTGGAAGAAATTCTGCCGGAGTTTGAGAAGTTGTGCCAGAAACGCCTGCTGAACTTACACATTGGGGATTTGCAACAAATTCCAATCATTGAAGGGGATGGCAAAAGGTTGAGGTCGGCGATTGAACATGTGATAGGGAATGCGGTGAAATATACCCCGAATGGTGGCAATATCTTTATAATCGGCCGTTTGATGGGAGACGCTGTTGACTTGATAATTCGGGATACGGGTATTGGGATTCCGGTGGAAGAACAGCGACGTATCTTTGAGCAGTTTTATGTGTTGGGTTCAATTCAACACCACTCGACCAGCAAGTCTGCTTTTCAGGGGGGTGGGTTAGGTCTGGGGTTGGCAATTGCAAAGGGGATTGTGGAGGCGCACAACGGCCGTATTTGGGTAGAAAGTGAACGGCGCGACCTGGAAAAATTACCCGGTAGCACCTTCCACATGTTGTTGCCCATCACCCAGTCCAGCCAACAAGCCAACCTGTGATAATCCCCTGGTGAGTAGCGGTACAGTTTGTCTTATCGTCATATCCTTGTGTCCTTCGTAACAATTCATCATGCAAAATTCAAAAAAACCTCTTCCCCCAGAGGTGCCATCTTCTGTGAGTACCCCACCACCTGCTTCCGTTCACGGGCGAGGGATACAATGGCAACAAGGGTTATTTTGGGCTTTGCTCTCCCCTTTGTTCCTGGGAACTATTCCGATTCTGGCAAAATTTGCTTATGCGGCCGGGGTGGATGTTTTAACGGTGGTGGCTTTTCGTACTCTGTTTGCCGCCGGGGTGTTGTGGGTGGCTACTTTTCTGTTCGGCCGTCAATACATTCGCAGTTCAGCCCCGGCCGTTGTGAGCAGTTTTATTGCCGGGGGAATTAACGGCATTGGGTCGCTTTTTTTCTATGGCAGTTTAACGCGGATTGATGCGTCGTTGGGACAGCTCATCAATATCAGTTATCTCATTTTTGTCACCTTTTTGTTGCGCCTGGGGGGGCAAACGATCTCCTGGTTAACGGCCGTTCGTACTCTCATCGCCATTTTTGCCATCTACCTGCTCACGGTAGGCGGCATTCATAAGTCCGACTGGGTTGGGGAGAGCATGATGTTGGTGGCGGCGTTAACCTTTGCCATTCAACTCACCCTCAGCCAACGTATCATGTATGACATCCCGGCCCAAACCATGACCCTCTACGCCATCACAGCAATGGCTATTGTGGTCACAACGGCCTGGTTTTTTTCTCCCACTCCTCTGACAACGGTCAGCAGCGCGGGCTGGCAAGCTGTTCTGATGATGGGCCTGGCGACGGCTCTCTCCCGTTTGACGCTTTTTTTGGGGGTGAAACATCTGGGCAGTATGCAGGCAGCCTTGTTAGGTATGTTGGAAGTGATTGTGTCGCTGGCTCTGGCGGCCGTTTTATTGCAGGAGCGTTTGACGGGGATACAGTGGTTGGGAACGGCCGTTTTGCTGGTGACAATTTTAATGGTTCGTTTTGAACGGGGTGTGCCCCAGTTTGTAGATTGGTGGCAACCCTTCTGGCGGTGGCGTTTTCGCAAATAAAGCCGTTGGTGTTTACACCGTCACTTACGATCTTCTTTCCAACCCTCCCGACTCATCTCCAACTTTTTCAACCGGTACAACGCTTCTTCCGTCAACTGGCGGTGTTTGCCCGTAATGTCCGCCTGGATGCCAAAGAGCAGCACCACCACCCCCACCAGCCACATACCCGTGCCAATAATCACCGATTGCAAATGCCCTTCCCCCTGACCAATAAAATAAAAGTACAAAAAGCGCAGCAACGCCCCCACGCCCATGACAAAAAAGGGTAAGGAGAGATAACTAAAGGTACGCAACGGCTCGTAAAAGGCGTAGAGCCGCACAATGGTGCTGGCCTGGGCCTTGATAAAATGCCACATATTTCGTTGCAAGCGGGACGGCCGTTTGGGTGGGTTGGTTTCAATGGGAATACTTTTTACCACCAGGCCCAGTTTGCCCGCCTGGATGATTGTCTCTAGTGTGTAGCTGTAGCGGGTGAGGATATTGAGCCGCAGGGCAGCCTCCCGCGAATAAGCCCGAAACCCGCTGGGAGCATCGGGCACATCCAACCCGCTGACGGTGCGGACTGCCTGGCTGCCCAACCGTTGTAATAACTTTTTCACCGGAGAAAAATGTTCAATCTGGTCGGTCTGGCGGTTGCCAATCACAATATCGGCCGTTTTTGCCAAAACCGGTGCCACTAATTTTTCAATATAATGCCCCGGATATTGATTATCGGCATCCGTATTGACAATAATATCCGCCCCCAAATGTAAACAGGCATCCAACCCCGTTTGAAACGCCTGCGCCAACCCTTTGTTGCGCGGGTGGCACACCACATGGTGAACCCCTAACGCCTGCGCCACCGCCACCGTTTCATCCTGGCTGCCATCATCAATGATCAAAACCTCCAGGCATTGGATTCCAGGAATTGTTTTGGGCAAATCCGCCAACGTCTCCGGTAACGTTTCCACTTCATTAAAACAGGGAATTTGGATAATAAGTTTCATGGATGTGTGTTGCCGACCCTATTGGGTGGTTGGCCCAGGATGTCTTCAATTTCCAGAAAATGCAACCCCTCCCACAGGTAATGTTTCAAATCTACCCGCAATTCCTCGCTCACAGTGACCCCTTCTGCTCGCAACAACACCGCCTGTTCGTTCGTGTCATGTTCACGGTTAATAATGCTAATGCGCCCCTGGCTATTGATGACCCGTTGCCAGGGCACGTCGGCGTTTTTTTCGTCCAGGGCGTGTAAAGCATACCCCACTGCACGAGCCGCATTTGGATGACCTAACAGATTGGCAATACGGCCGTAACTGGTCACTTTGCCTTTGGGAATGCGACGCACCACTGCATAAACTTGATCGTAAAAAGAGGGTTTTGTAGCCATTGTGATCCGTTTGGATGACACACAAATGACGCAGGTTTAACGGGTTTTTGCAGATTTTTTCTGGTCTGCATCCGTTCCACCTGTGTGACCGGCGTACCATTCTCCGACAGTTATACGGCATAAGGTCATAAATTGATATTCTGGGAAAGAAGATGGGAGATTAGAGATTGGAGATTGGTAAATCTCTCATCTCAACAAAACTGTCAGTTTATGCCCTCTGTGCGTATAAAACATCGCCTGTCTCAGTAGTTACGATAAAATAGACATTATCGGAATTAAGAAAAATCAACCTCATTGCGTCATGCTGAACGAAGTCCGCGAAGTGAAGCATCCCTTATATCTAGAGATAAATAGGATTCTTCGCTCCGAAGACTACGCTCAGACCTGTCCTGAGTTTATCGAAGGAATGACATAAAATTTACAAAGTTTTTATTTCCAATAATGTCTAATAGAGAGATGCAAGAATCAGTAAGGTGGATTGAACGGGATCGTTTAGGTGTGTTGACAGGCACGCTGGTTTTAACATTGGCCTTGTCCCGCCTGTTAGAAAATCCAACCCGTTCGTTTTTTACCACCACCATTTTCGGCTCGCCACTTGGTTTCACTCTCTCCACCACTACCTTGATACAACTGATTTTGTTAGGATTAACCACCAGTGGTATGTCTTCTCTGATCCTGGTTCATCCGGCTGCTACCACAACACCCCAACATCGGATGATGTTTTGGATTGTACCAGGATTGGCAGGAATGGGGTTGGTTGGCTGGCTTAATCATTTAGATGGGGTGGGGGAGTGGGTATTGGCGTTGTTGGTGTGCCTTTTGTTGCTGCCTTGTCTGTTGACGGTGGAATACAATGCGGTTGATCCCGTTACCCGCCGAACACCGTTTTTGCAATGGGCGCAGATGATGTTTGTTCATTTAACGGCCGTTTTGTTATTCACCCTGTTGTATCAAGCCCGTTTACGCAGTTTGTTAAGTGGATCGGCCGTTTTACTTGTCACAACCCTGTTAGCCACTCGCCTCTTCTGGGCGCAACAAGATAACATTCCCCAGGCCATCAAACAAGGGTTGGTTGTTGGGTTTAGCATGGGGCAATTGATGTGGTTACTAAACTATGGGCAGCTATCGAATTTGCAGGGAGGGGTATCGTTACTTCTGGCTTTCTATCTCTTAACCGGGTTCATCCAACAGGCAGTTAATAAGCAATTGGACGATGGCCGAAACGGCCGTCGCATTTTATTAGAGTATGGCGGGGTGGCCATCGTCGCCTTACTTATCCTGGTTTTGGTCGTTCCATAACCCCCTAACCCGCTACCTGGGGCACAAAATTGACAACCAACGAGAGCAACATACTGATTGCAATAATCACCCCCAGAACCACAATCACTTTTTCGGAAAAAGTGCGTTTCCGTCTTCTAATCTGCTTCTTTGCCATCTCTATTTCATCTCCTTATAAATTTTACAAGCTATCCAACGCATCAGTATAACACAAAGCAAAGGCCATCGCATCGGAAAAACACATTTTTAATATAAATCTTCAAGGACTACCAGAGATTAAAACATCACCAGCCTGAACCGCTACCCCATAGGGCGATTGTATACTTAAAGACAGCAGTTAGAAACTGCACCAACGGTTGCAAAGTCGGCCTACGCCGACTAAAAA
>CAZPEJ010000184.1:0-8704 GCA_964585465.1 uncultured Ardenticatenaceae bacterium | reverse complement strand
GTGAGGGTAACGGCCGTTCCATAGTTTCGCACAATGATTCGGCTAGGCACATAGCTGGGTTGGAAAGGCAAAAACCACAAAGGATTTCCCGTGTTAAATGAGTTTAACGCCCACAAAATAATCAGCGCAATCATAACCAGCGTCACAAACGCCCGCCAGGGACTAGATTTTGGCCCTGTTTCCATAACTTGCTCCCAGTGATTTCACCGAATCAGGTGAAAAAGAACCCCTGATTCAGTAAAATGGCTTTACAATGAACACAACAACACGGTCTGCCCGAACTGCTACTATCAATTAAGATGTGCATTAAGCCTTTTTCCCTATTATCTTGTTTGAGGAGTTTAATTCTATGAACATCACTACCCCAGATTGGGTCAAAGACGCAGTATTTTACCAAATCTTCCCAGATCGGTTTGCGAAAAGCAATCGTTTTGGCACAAATGGTTATCCAGCAAAACCAACCCATTTGCAACCCTGGGGCGCACCCCCAACGTTTCACAGTTTTCAAGGAGGTGATTTGTTGGGGGCGATAGAAAAATTGGATTACCTGGTAGACCTGGGGATCAACGCCATTTTTCTCAATCCCATTTTTGCCTCTGCGTCTAACCATCGTTATCACACCTTCGACTATTACCAGGTGGATCCCATTTTGGGCGGCAACAAAGCCTTTGCCGAATTTTTGGCTGCTGCCCACCAACGCCACATACGGGTCATCATTGACGGGGTCTTTAACCATGCCAGTCGGGGGTTTTTCCAGTTTAACCACTTGATGGAGTGCGGCAAGGAGTCCCCCTATGCGGATTGGTTTAATGTGCATCACTGGCCGATTAACGCCTTTAATGAACACACCCCACCCAATTATGATGCCTGGTGGGGGTTACATTCCCTGCCCAAATTTAATACAAATGTCCCGGCCGTGCGCGAATTTCTCTGGGATGTGGCGGTGTATTGGTTAGAACAAGGAATTGATGGCTGGCGGCTGGATGTGCCTAATGAAATCAATGACGACGCATTCTGGCAGGAGTTCCGCCGCCGATGCAAAGCCGTGAACCCCGATGCCTACATTGTGGGGGAGTTGTGGACAGAGGCGCAACGCTGGTTGCAAGGGGATCAGTTTGATGCCCAGATGAATTATTTGTTTACACGGGCCGCTTTTGGCTTTTTTGTGGGGGATAAACTAGACCGCACTGATACGGTGAAGTGTGGGTATGGGTATTTGCCGTCTCTGACGACGGAGCAGTTTGGTGGGGAACTGGAGCGAATTTTTAATCGGCTGTACCACCCGGAGGTTGTGCTGGCGCAGATGAATATGATGGGCAGCCACGACACCCCACGCACGCTAAATGTAGCGAGTTTTGACAAAACGGCCGTTCGCCTGATGTACCTGTGCCAAATGACTGTGCCGGGGGCACCCAACCTGTATTATGGGGATGAAATTGGTTTGCCCGGCCGACACGACCCCGATTGCCGCCGTGCCTTCCCCTGGGAAGATGAATCTGCCTGGGATAAAACCTTACGGGCAGACATTCAACAGTACATTGCTCTGCGCCATGCCACACCTGCTTTGCGCCGGGGTACCTTTCAACTGTTGCGGGCCGGGGCGGGGGTGGTGGTGTATCAACGAGTGTATCAGGGGAAAACGGCCGTTATTGCTTTTAACGCAGGCCACCAGTCAACCACCATCAGCTGCCCGGCCGGTTTTACAGGCCAACTGGCAGAAAAACTGATCAAAAAAGGCGAATCGTTCCAGGCAGGCAGACATTACACCCTAAACGGCCGTTCTGCTCGTGTTTGGGCCGATTAAAAAGGACAATAGAGTTACTTTTTTCGCATCCTTAACGGTTACAGATAACATTTTCGGTATTATAATAGGGGTGATTGACGACCCGTTGGAAAACATTATGGAAACAACACCTGGCAAAAAACACACCTCAGTAGTACCCGAAGAAGCATACGTCTTGGTGGTAGAAGATAATGTTTCAAATTTTGTCCTGGTTGCCCGTCTGTTGGCTTTTATGGGAGTTCACAAATGTGAATGGAAAACCACCGGTTGGGGTGTGGTAGATTTTGCCCACACCATGCCGCGTGTAGACCTCATTCTCATGGATTTACGCCTGCCCCATGAAGATGGTTACCAGGCACTCAGCCAGATTCGGGCTGATGAAAAATTACGAGAAACCCGTGTCGTTGTTTTAACTGCACACGGCAGCAGCACCGAACTGCAAAAAGCGCGGAATGCTGGGTTCGATGGGTTTCTAGTAAAGCCGCTAGATGCTGACAAATTTCCGCAACAAATTCGTGCCATCTTGAATGGGGAATCTGTGTGGGATTTGGGAATTTGACACAATTGTTGACACGCCTCTGTGCTTCTGGCCCAGTTTAGTCTCACAAAACCCGACCACAACCAATAAGGAATCAGGGTATGGCCCTCTTTTCCCAAATTTTCCAAATCCAATCTGATGAACCAGACGTAAGACAAAAAGGGCGTGTCATCCAGGGATTGGTGGTTTTTCTCACTGTGGCGGCTTATGCCCGCGCCGCTACTGTGATCGGCACAGATTCGCTCAATCAAGGCCACCTGGTTCTAAACGTTGAATCAGTTTCCCAGGTTATTTTTGCCTCGTTGTTAGCGGCTGTCTGCCTGGGGATCATCCACAGAGGTCACCCCACTGAAGCTGCCCACATCTTTTTTATTTCCCTCAATATCGCCTTTTTTCTTTTGATGGTCAACATTGGCGGGGAGACAACTTTCCCTTATTTGATGTTGATTTCGGTGGTAGCGATTGCAGCGTTTGATTCGGTGCGGGCAAGTGTGATTTATGCGGTGGTGGTGATAACGGCCGTTACCATTGTCACCCCCTTCTACAAACCCATCACCGCCGATGCAGCCATCTCCTACATCCTCACCGCCACAGGTATCAGCGTCTCTAGCTGGATTGCAGCCCAAAACCTGCAAACGGCCGTTCGCACCGGCCGCAGCCTGGCCCAAAACCTGCAACAACAAACCCATTTGATGAGCCAACGGGCTGCCTATCTACAACGCAGTGCCAACATCAGCCAGGCTACCAGTGCTTCCCTGAACTTACAAAACCTGTTACATGACATTGTACACTCTACCCAACAACAATTTGGTTTTTACCATACCTCCCTGTTTTTGTTAGATGAACAAAACCACCTGAACTTGCGCGAAAGCACTGGCTCCCCCCCGGCAGATGTCACCACCCGGCTACCTATCCATGAAGATACCCTGGCAGGGCGGGTAGCTCTTCACCGCCAACTGCAAGTGATAGCAGATAGTTCTGTTAACCCCCAGCCCCTCCTGTTTCCAGACAGCCGTTCACAAATAGCTTTCCCCATTGTGGCGCGGGGGCAACTGTTGGGGGTGTTGCAGATTGATAGCCAACAAGTAAACTCCTTTCAAGAACCAGATGTGGTGGCATTACAAATCTTAGTCAACCAGATGGCGGCACAGATTGATAATGCGCGTTTGTTTGAGCAAACGGCCGTTCGCCTCAACGAAACCAATGTGTTATTAGAGTTTAACACCTTGTTGACCACCACCCTGGATGTGGGAGAAATTTACCGCCGCGCCTCCCGCCGTGTTACTGAGCAGTTAAATATCACCCGATGTGTCATCTCCACCTGGGAGCGCGAAGCAAACAGCGTCACAGCCCAGGTAGAGTTTATTCATGACCCGGATGAAGGAGCGGTGGATGTTTATGACCTGGAACCCCTGGCTTACAACCTGAATCATTACAAAGGCACGCAACAGTTACTCCAGACCCGACAACCCTGGGTACGCACCTTAGACGACGAAGATTTGGAAACGGCCGAAAAAGAGATTTTGTTAGACCTGGGCCAATATACCTGCCTGGAACTGCCCCTGGTGCAAGGTAACGAAGCCATTGGCATCATGGAGTTGTTCCGCAACAAAAAACAGCCCCGTTTTAATACCGCCGATATTCAACTAGCCCAGGCGATGGCAAACCAAACCGCCATCGCCCTACAAAACGCCCAATTAACGGCCGAACTCCAAACCAGAGTCGCCCAATTCAGCAGCCTCAACCGTCTCAACCGCTCGCTCGCCACCGCCCCCACCCTAAAAGAAATTTTTAGCGTCACCCGCCGCGAACTACTCTCCCTGGTCGAAGCCACCGGCATATCTATCATCCTCACCGTGCCCGATCCCCAATATCTCCGCTGGATTTACGGGTTTGAATACGGCCGGGAAGTAGACCTCACCAATGTTCCCCCCATACCCGTCACACAAGGATTCAGCGGCCACGTCGCCCGCACTCGCCAACCCCTGCTAATCAACCAAGATATGAGGGAAAAAATCCAACAGCTACAATCCTTCAACGTGGGGGCCGATACCCAATGTTGGTTAGGAGTTCCCCTGCTGGTTGCCAATAACCTGATTGGTATTATCTCCGTTGAAAATGGGTTAGACCCGACTGCCTTGGGCGAACGCGAAGTTGAGATATTAAAAACCTACGCCAGCACCATTGCCATTGCCATCAACAACTTCCTGCAATTTGAAGAAATCCAGGCCGCCCTGGCCGCCCAATCTGAACAAAGGTTACAACTACAAACGGCCGCCGAAGTAGCCGCCGCCACCACCAGCATCCTCAATTTGAACGAGTTGATTGATAAAGCGGTCAATTTAATCAAAGAACGATTTGCCCTCTATTATGTGGGGCTGTTTTTGTGTAACGCCGAAACCAACCAGGCCATTCTCAAGGCAGGCACCGGGCCAGCAGGGCAAATACAGCTGACACAAGGACATCGTTTACCCATTGGCGGCCGTTCCTTGATTGGTGGTGCAACGGCCGATGGCACCGCCCGCATCATTCAAGATGTTTTGCAAGATGACGAATGGTTGCCCAACCCCAACCTGCCCGAAACCCGTTCCGAACTGGCCCTGCCCCTGCGAGTGCAAAATGAAGTCCTTGGGGCTTTAACCGTGCAAAGCCAAACCCCCCAGGCATTTAAGCCGGAATTAATCAGCACCCTGCAAACCATGTGCGATCAGATGGCAATTGCCATTCGCAACGTCCAACTCCTTAGTCACGAAGCATTTCGCGCCGAACGCCAACGGCAGCTAAACCAGATTGGTACCCGCCTCCACCGTTCCGCCGATGTTCAAGAGATTATTTCTATCGGTTTACAATCCCTATCCCACCACCTCGCTAACTCAAAAGTACTGCTCACATTGGGAAGAGTACCCCATGATGATGCCTCATGAGCCAGTAAAACCGGGGTTTTCTGGCCTACCACCATTTGAGGAGATGTCCTTTGTCAACCCAGCCCGCATACGACACCAACTTCTCGCTTTTTCTGGATACCACCATTCCCAATAGCACCCGCATTTTTGATTATTTATTGGGTGGCTCCACCAATTTTGAGGCAGACCGGCAGGCGGCCGAAAATATGTTAAAAATTTTCCCTGCCCTGCGAAAATGGGTGCGGTTGCGCCACGCCTTTGTGCAAGAAGCCGCCCAACAACTGGCACAGGAAGGGTTTGTCCAATTTTTAGACCTCGGTTCTGGGATTCCCTCTGGCGACCAGATTCACATGAATACCCCAGGGGTTCGGGTGGTATACAGTGACATCAATCCGGTGGCTGTCAGTTATGGCAGCAGCCTCTACAACGATTTAACAAATGTGGCATATGTGTTGGCTGATGCCCGAAACGTCCAGGCGTTGTTAATGGATAGAGCGGTTAGTCGTCTGGTAGATTTGCATCATCCTGTGGCGATTGGCCTGAATGCCCTTTTGCTGTTTTTGTCGGAAACAGATGCCAAACTGTTGGTGCAACAGCTTTATGAATGGGCAGCGGTGGGGTCAAAACTTTTTATCGTGTTCCAAACCCGCCAATCTGGTTCAGATACCGAGGAGTATCAACGTTTTTTGCTGCTCAGTCGGCAGGTGGGTTTCCCGATCCAGCTTTATACATTGGAACAAAGTATTGAGTTACTAAAACCGTGGCATTTGTGTCATCTGGAGTCAATTGCTGACTTTTTGGGGCTGCCACCGCAGTTTATCACCATTACGGATCAGGCGGATATTGGCATCTTGTTATATGCGGCTATTTTGTCCAAAGAGGTGTAAGGATACGGCCGTTTCCAGATTACCAATCAGTTAAAGGAGCAAGCGTGAGTCATCGGTTACAGGTTGAATTTGGTGCGTGGTGGCAAAAACACCAGGTAGAGATTCAAAAGGCGTTGCAAGAGGCGTTTATTGAACATGCCATTGACAATCGTGGACTACTCACGTCAACCCGGCGCAGCAGCGAAGTGGCGGGGCAGGTAGGTGATTTGGCGATTCGTTTTTTACTGGGCGAGGTGGGGAGTTTTGAAGTAACGGCCGTTACCGAAACCTTAATCAAAGCGGGCCTCTCCATGATTACCGGCTCGGCCATGATACACACCCTCAGCAAAGTGCAATGGATAGAAACGGCCGATCCCGCCATCCTCCGCACCGCCCTGGAGCAACTAACCCATTTTCAACTACTCTTCCTGGAAAAACTGTCCGATGCCCGCGAAGTGCATGTGTTACGCACCCAGGAAAACTCCCAACTGGCCTTGCAGCGTGCCCTGCACAAACAACTAGAACAACAACGGCAGATACGCCAGGCCCAAGAACAACAAAACAAAATCCTCAACGAAATTTTGCGCCTCAATGCCCTGCTTACGCGGGCCAACGATGTCAAAACCTTGTTAAACGAAGCCGTATCGGGCATTTGCCAGGCCCTTGATCTGGGGTATGTCTCGTTTTATGAATGGTTTGCCGCCGACCAAAAGTGGCAATTTTGCACCACAACCAGCCCGGTGACTCAACCAACCATCCCAAACGAAACCTGGCAACAGCTAGAAGCGGTGCGGTTGGGCACAGGGGAAGCCATCGAAACCTACCAGGTGGACGACCAGACAGATGGCACGTTGATAACCATTATTTTGCAGGTGGGGCAAGAGATTATGGGGGCCATGATAGCCGATAGCGGCAGCCACCCGCTGGTGCCGGGGAGTGAGTTGCCTATTTTCCTGCGAGCCTTCAGCCAAAACGTAGCAGCCCTGTGGCGTAACCTGACGTTACTGGCAGAAACCCAACAACGCGCCCGTGAGTTGGAAATTTTATACGGCCGTTATGTAGATAGCATCTGGCAATTAGAAAACGCTACTCTCCAGGCCGCCTTTGACCAGGCAGGGTTACAACTGCAAACCAAAGTTTTACCTTCCCTGCCCCCCCCCGACAAAGGGTACATTTTGCCCCTCATGATGGGGGAACACGCCTTTGGGCATGTTCATTTGCCCGATCTGCCGCTCAGTGATGAAGACAGCGAATTTGCCCAGGCCATTGTGCGCGAGATGGCAAGTGCCATTAACAACGCTTATCTGGTACAGACCACACGCTCTTTTTCCAATCAGCTAAGTCTGGCAGCCGAAGTGTCCCAGGCAGCCATTACCATTCTGGATCAGGCGGTGTTGATTCGAGAAGTAGTAGAGTTAATTCGTTCCCGTTTCAATTACTACTACGTTGGCCTGTTTTTAGTGGATGAACGAGGAGATACGGCCGTTCTCCAGGCAGGTACTGGTGAAGTTGGCCGTTTGCAACTGGCGAAAAAACACAAACACCTCATTGGTGGCCCCTCCATGATTAGTGCCGCCATCACCCAGGGGCAGGCGCATGTGGAGCAGGATGTGACCCAGGCTACCGCCTTCACCTTTAACCCGTTGTTGCCAAACACCCGCGCCGAAGCTGCCATTCCCTTGCGGGCGCGTGGCACCGCCATTGGCGCGCTCACCGTGCAAAGCAGCCAAACCGGGGCATTTGCTCCCGAAACCATCACCGTTCTGCAAAACCTGGCGGATCAATTGGCAACCGCCATCAGCAACGCCGGACTGTTTGCCAAAGTGCAACAAAACCTGGAAGAAACCAGCCGCCTTTACGAAGCCGGGCGAACCATCAGTGCGGCCAGCAGTGAACAACAGGTGTATCAGGCGATGGTGGAATTTGCCCAAAAATCGGGCCTGGCGGAGTTTGCCCAGGTGGTGATCAACAGTCCCAAAGACGCAGAGTTCTTGATTTCCCCGGCCGTCTGGTCTGCTTTGCCCTATCCCCTCCACCTGCCACCCAAATTCCCCCGCGAACAGATGCCCTATGCTGACCAGCTGGGGCAAAACAAGGTAGTGGTTTTGCCGGTTCCGGTGACGGCTTTGCGCCAAAACCCGCTGTTTGCCCCTATTTTGCCAGAAGCGGGCATTCAATCTTCAGCTTTGTTGCCGCTTTTTATTGAGGAGGAGTGGGTGGGTACGCTGGTGTTGCACGCCACCAACCCAGAGGCTTTGACAGAACAGACGTTGCAACCGTTTCGTACCCTGGTATCGGCGGCGGCTGTTGCTCTCTCGAACCAACAACTGTTAAGACAAACGGAACTGCTGTATCAAATCGGCCGTTCTCTCAGCCACGCCCTTTCCCGCGAAAACGCTCTGGATATTGCCGCCCGCCAGGTAGCCGAATACACCGGGGCGGCCCATTGCCGCATCATTTTATATGACAAACAGCTAGGGTTGGGGTCGGTGGCGGCTGCTTACCCATCCATTACCCTCAGCGAAAACATCCGCCTGCCGATGTTGGGAGATTACAGTTATGAATATCTGGACGAACATCGGCAACATTTTCTGCTGGACGAAGGGAGTTTTCA
>CAZPEJ010000183.1:0-8746 GCA_964585465.1 uncultured Ardenticatenaceae bacterium | reverse complement strand
CTGCCGCAAACGATCCGCCACCACAGTTGGGTTATCGGCCATGGTAATCAAAACAAATGTGTCGCTGCTGGCATGACCAATAAAATCATTTAATGTGCCCAACTCGTTGACCAATTCGCCCAACAAAAGAGCCGTAAACCGCAAGGCCTCGTCTCCCGCCACAAACCCATAAACATCATTAAACGGCCCAATGTGGTCAATGCCAATGTGCATGTATGTCCAATTGGGGCTACGCATGAGGGAGCGCAACTGGTCTTCTATGAGACGGCTGCTGGGAAGCCCGGTGGTGGGATTGGTCATGTTGAGCCGTTTGTGGGTGGCAATGGCTGTTCGCACTCGAAGTTTTAACTCTTCAATGTCAAACGGTTTGGTAATGTAGTCGTCTGCTCCCAATTCCAACCCGGCAATCCGGTCACTGCGTTCATCTTTTTGGGTCAGGAAGATGATAGGGATGTGACTAGTGCGTGTGGTGGTTCGCATTTCACGACACACGGTGTATCCATCCATATCGGGCAACATGATGTCCAGGACAATGAGGTCTGGTAGCCTTTTACGACAGATTTCCAGGGCTTCACTTCCTCTGGGTGCTACCTCTACATTGTATCCCTGCCCGGTGAAGAAGATACGCAGCATGTTGGAGATATCGAAATCATCCTCAACAATTAAAATTCGGCCGTTACTCATGAGCTTCTTCCTTGGCTTATAAGAGTACTGCGTCAACCAATGGTTGACCATCTACCTTTCGTAATAAACGTGATTGGCGGTTTGCTTTTATGTTGGCAATGTCAGATTCGGTGACTGCTTGTTCAAAACTTCTAAACCCGCCTAGTTTGAACCCGTGCTGAGTTGCGATTTTATCAATTGTTAAGACTTGCGACAATTTTATCTCTTTACCCAATGTAAAGGAATCATATCGCCCCTCCAGAGCCAGTGCCATTGTCTCCGCCATACAGGCATAGGCCATTTTGGGAGGGAATCCAAAATTGAAACCAAAATCTACTGGCCCTGGTATTTCCACCATGCCACCTTCGATGACCAAAACATCTGGGCGTTGTTCGGCTACCTGGCGGGAAACATCGCGTGGGCGGGCCACATCACAAATAACCGCCCCCAGGCGCAGGTGGTGGGGTTCAATCACGGTGTCTATTGCACTGGTGACGGTGATAATGAGGTTGGCGTGAATGAGTTGGTTCATATCGGCCGTTACTGTGACCTTTTGACACCCTCTGGCCCGCACAACCTGGGCTACTTCATTTAACCGGTCCTGGCGACGGCCGATTAACAACATTTCTCCCACTTGATCTGCTAACATTTCCGCACACACCGCTCCAATCGCCCCGGTCGCCCCTACAACCGCAACCGTTGCCTGGGGTAACGGGTAATCCATCACCACCGAGGCTTCTTCAATGGCCTGCACCGCCATCGCCACTGTATAACTATCACCGGTTGTTACCGGAATTTTGAGACTTTTGGCGACCGTAATGCCTCCGTCCCCCACTACCGACGTAAATGCCCCCAACCCTAAAATCCTGGCCCCCAGCTTTTCTGCCATACGCCCAGTTTGAATAATTTTTCGGTAAACCACCTGGGGCGGCAAACTCATCATCCGGGTGGGGGTTAATGGACAGGCCACAAACCAACCTTTCAAAAAACGGCCGTGTGCCGCCGACCGAATACCTTTAATTTCCGAAATATAAACCGGGGGGAAGAAAAGCGAAAGAAAATCAATCAACCAGACAGGCAATTTACCCAGCCTGGGAAACTTCCGTGCCACATCACGTTGCGGGTTAATGGGATGAATAATAAAGGCGAATGTATCTTCCATGGGTGCTTACCTGAGTTTAGCTGAGACAGATTAGAGGCATCAATAGTATCTCTGTCCTTGCCTACATCCCTGCTTACGTCCCGTCCATACGCGGATACAACCGGGGGTAAGGATACTTCTCCTGATGAGCGTGATGGTCACTCTCTTCAAAAGCAACATTCTTCGTAATATATTGCCGATCTAGCGAAGCCAGTAATACCACATCCGATTCAACTGTTCGGGCTGGATAAATAATAAGCCCAGAGCTTAGACGGCAATGATGCCCCACACATCCTCCCAGAACTGGCAAATTTGTTTTTTCCAACTCGCCCAAACGGTTTAAGGTTTTAAGTTCGCCTCCTAATACATTAAAATCGGTAAACGTTGTTCCCGCCCCCACAAAAGAGTCGCGTCCAATCACACACAGTTGCAGACAACTATTTTGCGCCACCATGGTGTTTTCCATCAAGGTCGTCATAAAAAGAGCCGCCCGAAACGGCAAAAAACAGCCATCCCCAACCACACTCAACATCAATTGGCATCCCTGCGAGATATTGACATTATTCCCAATGACACAATTATCAATAACCGCCCCTGCACCAATGGTCACATTATCCCCAATCGTTGTTGGGCCATGCACAATGGCCGAGGGATCAATGTTGACATTACGCCCCACCTTCACTAATTCCGAATTGGATAACACATGTTTCTGTTCAACGATGGAGCGAAAGAGGATTTTTAGTTTATAACGCCAATCTTTGTTGATCCGGTCTTCCACGTTGGCTCCGCGTGCAAAAACACCAAACAAAATATCTGCCACAAAAACATGAAACCAGTTTTCGATTAACACAAACGCTTTTCGCGGCAAATTGTAAACCAAATCCCCAACCTCTGTTGCCATATAAGGCGGTACATGGTAATAACCCCGCTCTCTGGACTCCATCTCTATCTCTAGTGGGACAGCTTCCACGCTTTGGGAAATCCCTTTGGGTAAATACCACATGTCGGCCAGCAGCAACTCCCCTTGCTGAAAAAAGGAGGTGGTCATTGGTTTAACGTGTGAAACAATCGCCGGGTTGTTTGCGCGAAAGGCCAGCCTGACTGGGCGGCGGCTGGCCTGAGCTTTGTGGATAAAATCGTCTACTAATTCCTGGTTAAAAAACAGGTTGTCCCGGTGTACCAGAGATTCAATAGGCTCTTTCTCAAATTTGTAAGCTGTTTCCCAATCGGGGTACTCTCTCTCTTCGGTGGTATGTTTGACCAGAATATCCCGTTGCCATAACCAAAGTGGTTTGTTTTGTACCCTTAGATCACGAGCAGGTTCGTTGAAAGGGGCGATAAAGGTAGGTTCTGTGAGAATAATTCGACGCATAACAACTTAAACAACCGGTTTTTTAGAGATGACTATTAAACAAGTTGCATCTCCTTTCGCAATACAATCTACTTCTTCCACGCGGAAACGCCGACCTTTACTTACCCAGTCCAGGGCTTGTTCTAATAACCCAACGGCCAGGTGGCAACACGGGGTGGAGGAGGTGCGTTGCCAACAGATAGGGCATCGTTCAATCATCCATAAATAACCCCGTTCATCTTCGCCCAATTTCACCTTTTGGTCGCTGAAACGGTTGAAGGTTTCGGCGAAGATGTCCAGACCAATCTTGATTTTAATACCTAACGGTAGAGTTCGTACAGCTAGATCGGTAATACCTAGAATAGGCATGAACTCTTTCAAGGCATATTTCCATGTTTCCCGGCCAGCACGAAGAGCCAACCCCCGGCCGCCACGAATGCCATACATATCATCTAAGGTCTGTTGAATCCGGCTAAACTCACTAAAGGCGAATCTCCGCTCCAAGTTGTTGGGGGGATAGTTATTGACCAGGTGATTGAGTTTGCTCAGATTCAAGATAGCATTTACACCATGTCTGCCGGTTACTTCTTCCATGGCTGTTAAGACAATACGCCCCATTTTATTGGGGTAGTAATAGTTTTTCGGGGAGGTGATTGGCAGGGTCATATAGATTTTGTGGGTTGATTATTTTATGAAGGTGAGGAATGGTTGTTTAGAAAGTTGTTTAGGGTTTCCAGAAATAAGTCAGGTTCATCGGTCATGGGAAAGTGGCGGGAATGAGACATCATTGAAATTTCGGCCGTTTTCACCTTTTCCTTTAACCAATCCGCGTTCACAGGCCTGACGATATTGTCGTGTATTCCATAAATCCCCAAAGTAGG
Source organism: uncultured Ardenticatenaceae bacterium (assembly GCA_964585465.1). Classification (GTDB taxonomy): domain Bacteria; phylum Chloroflexota; class Anaerolineae; order Promineifilales; family Promineifilaceae; genus CAZPEJ01. The sequence goes on along the minus strand of CAZPEJ010000183.1, from coordinate 4,710 downwards.
CAAATCCAGGTCTATCAACTGCTCGCTCAAATCTGTATCACGTAAATCCCCAATGCTGCGAAAAAAAGATTCAATCGTCGTGCGTTTTACATCGCGGAAGATCATCCGGCGCACCTTTTTTGAATCCTTTGCCAACAAAATACGCATAATCGAATACAATAAAATGGGATAACGCCAGATCAGTTTAGCAATAGACCCATTCCCGGCCAATTGTAAAAAAGGATTTAACGAAGTTCCGACGATAGGAGAACCAACCACTGCCACCTTTGTCACCCGATCCCGATGTGTCAGAGCCATTTGCAGCGAAACAGTGCCACCCATCGAATGCCCAAAAATAGGGGCATCCTGAATCCCTAGCGTATTCATAAATTGATAAACCATTTCTACGTAACTGGCGATTTGAAAGGAAGCTAAAGCATTGGTATCGCCGGTGGCGGAATCTCCAAACCCCCAAAAATCAAGCGCGTAAACGCGATAAAGGCCAGTTTTTGACAAGCCTATCATCGAATCACGCCAAACATCCCATGAGTTTATCCACCCATGCAATAAAATGATTGGTTGTCCGCGACCAATAGATTCGTAATGAAGAATCCCTTGTTCGGTAACAATTGAACTCACACCAACCTCACCCTGTTTCTGTTGTGTTGCCGGTTAAAACAGCCTGTTTAGCACCCTACCAAATTGAATGGTTATTTGGATAGAGGCAAGGGCTTTCAACCATTACAGTTTAACACAACTTGTTTTAGATTGAGACATACCCAGATTACCTGGCAGCTTCACTTTTCACGGTTGATGGGGTTTTGGATGCCGTGCCATAGCAGGTGATGCTACCCGCTCAAATAGTAACATTGGCATTTATATAAGACTGTGAAAAGCGGGTAAAGGAGATGTAAACGAAGCGTTAATCAATCGCCGTTTGCTTCTTGTTTGTCCAATTCGTCTAAGATGGAGTACAACAACTCTAACAGCACATTTTTAACACTTTCTTTATCGGTGGCAATGCAGGATAACACCTTCACCTCTTGTTTGAGACGGAGGGCTATCCGTATATCTTCAGGCTCCCAGGCATCTTCTCTGTCTTGTTTATTGGCGGCAACCACATAAGGGGTGGCGGCATAACTCTCGAACGTTTCTAACACACGTTTGGCTTCACGGAATGTTTCCGGTTTGGTGCTATCTACCAGAATCACAAACCCCAACATCCCTTGAGAGAGAATATCCCACATAAAATCAAACCGGCGTTGTCCGGGTGTGCCAAAGAGATAAAGAACTAGATCATCGCCCACCGTAATACGGCCGAAATCCATGGCCACCGTTGTCGTTTCTTTTACTTGCTCGGCAGAACTAGAAATCTTCTTTTCAGTGGAAACAACATCAATTTCGCTGACTGAACCAATAAACTCTGTTTTACCCGCCGAGAACGGGCCGGTGATGACCATTTTTACTGCTTGCATAGAGACTACCTTTGCCGGAAAGATTTTTTACTATGTTACTACCATTATTTTAACTTGCCTTTTAACGAAAAGCGGCCGGGCAGGTTAAATATCGAGCTGGCGAAACTCCTAAAGACCACGAATCCGATCTATTAAACGAATAACCACCGAACGTTTCACAGCTGGCGGTTGTTGCTCCACAGGTTGTTGGGAAGGTCTACGAGATTCACGAGTGGCTGGACGGGGTGTTGCCTCTTTTTCAGGCTGGATCAATTCCACTAATCCGGCTTGTAACATGCCATAAACAATGCGCCGAATCTCAAAATCGGTGAGATTGTTGGCTCGTGCAATTTGGCGGATGGTGTTACGCGGATTCACAAAGGAGACAACTCGCCATTCTTCAACCGTCAAGTTGATATTACGCAGGCGCGCGTCTGGGCGATCTGTAAAACGAAGCGGCAAATCGAGATCGGGTAGCTCCTCTTGGAGGATTTCCCACTCCTTTAATCGCCGGCTTCCCTCCATAATAACGCTTTCCAGATCAATGGGAACCGTGATATACCCTTGCGATAGGGGCGCATTTGGCTCGAAACGAAACAAACCTTCTGCCCAAGTAAAAAGTTTGTAGACTACATCTAACACACTTTGACGGACACTTTGAATGATGTCACTCTGGGTGACGTATCCCGCCTGAATGAGCAGATGCCCCAACTGTTTATCGCTTTTGCCTTGGGCACGGGTTTGAATGATATTGGCTTGTTCTTCGGTGAGTTTGCCGGAGTTTTGCAAAATTTTTGCCAGGTGGCTGTTGTTTTCTGCGCCGGTGTAGGCGTAGATGAGCTTACCTTCGCGGAAACACATTTGGGCAACCTCATTGCTGTTTTCAATGACAAGCGTTCCGGTTTTACGTGCCAGGTTAATGAGATTTAGTAATTGGGTTGTGGAGAAGTCACGCAGGTTCCCTTTTAGGGCCATAGTTATTTTTCCTGCTATCTAAAATTTTATGGCGATTGAAGATTTACCTGATCAACCTTGCTTAAACAATTACGCGATCAAGTGAGTGTTTGCTTTCCATAAATAGCTTGTACTCTGGGAGGGCATTATACATGGTGTAAAAAGTCAAGTCAAACTTACCTGTCATGTTGCCATGTTTTCAGGGGTTGCCTTGTTGCCTTGTCTATCCCTTGTTGATCAGATGAATTGCCGGTAAAATAGGACAAGTTAAAACTCTGTGATGGGGTGGTGGCGAAAAGGCAGACGCAGCGGACTTAAAATCCGCCGGGGGCGACTCCGTGTGGGTTCGAATCCCACCCGCCCTACAAAAAAATAGCCCGTAATGGGCTATTTTTGTTTTATACTACCAACGGCCGTAAAATGATACTTTCACCAAAATACATGTCATTCCGAACGAAGTCTTCGGAGTCAGGAATCCCATATGGCTAACTTGTAGGGATTCCTCGGATGACCTCGGAATGACACTTTCAAACAAGTCGTTACTTTTGTTTATCGGGCTGTGATGAGTGTAATTAGCAGGGTGGAAACTGTTATTCGGCCGTTTCTTGTGTCCCAATCCAGGCTGTTGGTGGGGGTTTCAGGGGGGACAGATTCGCTGGTTTTGTTGCACCTGCTTAAAACGTGTTGTGGGCCAGACAGGTTGGTGGTGGCGCATGTTAATCATGGGTTACGACCAACGGCCGATTCTGAAGCCACAGTTGTGCAACAAACGGCCGTTTCTTGGGGCATTCCCTGTTATGTAGAAAAAATAGATGTCACCGCACTGGCCCACCAGGAAAAATTAACCCTGGAAGAGGCCGGGCGGGTTGCCAGATACCGCTTTTTTGCTGCTCTTTGCCACCGTTTGTCCATTGGTGTGGTAACAGTGGCGCACCAGGTTGAGGATCAAGCCGAAACGGTGTTGATGCACTTGTTACGTGGCAGCGGGCTGGCCGGGTTACGGGGCATGTTGCCCGTTGGCCCGTTGCCTGGGGCTGAAGAGGTGATTTTATTACGGCCGTTATTGGCTGTGCGCCGCGCCGAGATAGATGAGTATTGCCACGCACAGGGCCTAAACCCCATCCAGGACGCATCCAATCAAGATATGACCTTTTTTCGTAACCGCCTACGGCACGAGTTACTCCCGTTTTTAGAACGTTACAACCCACAAATTAAAACCCAGCTCGCCCAATTGGCGGAGATCACAACGGCCGATGAGGTTTTGCTGGAACAGATGACGGAAACAGCTTGGGAAACAGTGTTGGCGGGCATCGGCTCTGGTTGGGTGAGTTTACATAAACGAAGATGGCAAGGTTTACCGGTGGGATTGCAGCGGCGGGTTTTGCGGCGGGCGGTGGCTCATTTACGGCCGTTTTTGCGTGATGTGGCTTTTCTGCCGATTGAGCAGGCCCGGCTGGTGGCGGTGGCCGGGGAAACCAGTGCCCGGTCGCTGTTGCCGGGGCATTTGCGGTTACAGGTGGGGTATGAGCAGTTGGTGGTTGCCGAAGAAACGGCCGTTTTGCCCCTTTCTCTGCCACAACTGTTGTCGCCCGGTGCCGAAAAACTCGCCGTCCCTGGCAACGTGTGGCTGGCAAATGGTTGGCTCATCGAAAGCCGTTTTTTGCCAGAAGGTGACAAGGTGGTTGAAAACACAGATGGTGATTCCTGGCAAGTGAGAATTTGTTTACCGGTTGGTGAGTCTCTTATCGTGCGCCCTCGTCTGCCGGGGGAACGGTTCCAGCCATTGGGTATGGGTGGACACTCGGCCAAAGTACAAGATGTGATGGTGAATCGCAAAATATCGGCCGTTTTGCGCCCTGGGTGGCCGGTAGTAGCTACCAATGCCCATCTGGTGTGGTTGGTAGGGCATCATATGGATGAACGAGTCAAAATAACGGCCGAAAACCAGCCCATTGTGGAACTCCGTTGTTATCAAAACCCATTGGAGTAATAGAAATTCATCCCGCTCATGTTACCGCAGGCTGAGCCTGGCGAAGCCCGATGTCACCTGAGCCTGTCGAAGGTGACAGATAGGCATAGGTGACACCTGTGCAGCCACAAGCAGGAAACGTCACTTGCCTTCTCCCTATTCCCTCAGTATACTACCCTTTACACGTTTTAACGGGGTGTAGCTCAGCTTGGTAGAGCGCTCGGTTTGGGACCGAGAGGTCGTCGGTTCGAGTCCGGCCACCCCGACCTTGCGGCAGTGGTGTAGGGGTAACACAACAGCCTTCCAAGCTGTTCTCACGGGTTCGAATCCCGTCTGCCGCTCCTTTTGGGCCTA
>CAZPEJ010000182.1:0-8746 GCA_964585465.1 uncultured Ardenticatenaceae bacterium | reverse complement strand
CATCCGCGTTCCATTGCGACTTTTCCGACGAACCGCTAGTTGACCGACGGATTCAACATTTGAACTTTTGCAACAGCAGCTAACCAGATAATGCTCGATGGATCCATCCGCTTATCCGTTCCTATCCGTTGCCTCGCTACATGAAAAGAACATTTGTCAATCAGCTAACCTTCTTCAAAATGCCAAGCGATGACCTTACACAGCACAGTATAACGGCCGATTTTAAGAAAACCATGAAACCAAAACCCTACCTCAATCCTGGTTAACTGCCACATTCAACCAGACCGTAAACGCACTCCCTTTCCCCACCTCACTCGTCACCGTCACCATACCACCATGTACCCGCGCAATCTCCTGAGCAATTGCCAACCCCAACCCCGCCCCGCCCAGGTGATGATTCAATAACCTGGCCCGATCCGCCTCAATACGATAAAACCGTTCAAATAGGTGAGGCAAATAATGTGGGGCAATACCAGGGCCACTATCCCGAATGGTAATCATCATCTTGTCCTCCCGACGGCCCACCTCCACCGCCACCTGCCCATTGGTCGGGGTATATTTGATGGCATTGTCCAACAAATTCAAAAAGAGGCGAATGAGTAACTCCAGTTGCCCCCGCACCAAACTTTGTGGCGGAATCATTTCGCTCAGATGAATCGTTTTAGCCTCAGCCAACGGCCGTATCTGATCCACCACCGCTGGCAAAAAATCACCCAAATCAATCACCTGCATGGGCGATTGCCACAATCCTTGTTCCAGGCGAGCCATTAGCAGCAAATCACTGCTCAGGCGAATCAACCGATCTACCTGCTGCTCCATCTCCTGCAACGTCTGGTGATACACCGCCGGTGAACGGGATTGGTTAAGCGTCACACCAATTCGCCCCTTCAAAGCAGTCAGTGGCGTTCGTAACTCGTGGGCTGCATCGGCCGTAAAACGGCGTTCCCGCGCAAAGGCCGTTTGCAACCGGGCCAACATCTGGTCAAAAGTAGCGGCCAACCGCCCCACCTCATCAGCCGGGCCAGTGTAACCAATACGTCGGTGCAAATCGTTGGGGTGAATCGTTTGCGCCGTGCGTGTGATCTGGTCAATCGGGCGTAGCGCACGGGAAGCCAGAAAATAACCCCCTACCCCAGCCAACCCCAACGCAATGGGCACACCCACCGCCATCTGCGTCAGCAAACTTTCCAGCATTTGCTCCACCGGATTTAACTCTTGAACCAGTTGCAACCAACCCGCAAAACGGCCGATTGTCACAGGTTGACTATACACCCGCCACCGCTCCCCATTCACCTCCCGGCTGGTATACCCGATGATCAAGGCCGGGTCGGGCACCGCTTCATCATCATTCCCCATCCCATCCCACACCCGTCCATCCGCCCCCAACAGATAAACCTGGTAACTGTCGTATAAATTGCCCACCACCGCCTGATTCTGTTGCAGGGGGCGAAAGAAGGGGGCTTCTGCTCCCTCAGCCGCCTGAAGCAACGCCTGAGCCGCCGCCACCTGCAAACCAGCGTCCATCTGAGCCAGCAACACCCGCTGCAACTGCCAGTAGAGAAACGTGGCAAACAGGAGAATAATCCCCGCCAGCGAAACGGTATACCACACCGTCAACCGCACCCGCAACGGCCATAACACCCCTCGCCTCGTACCCTTCCTCTCCTCATTCACCATTCTCAATTCCCCATTCACAATTCACCATTCACACCTCTCCCTCTCCACTCAATCGAAACCCCATCCCACGAACCGTTTGAATGGTGGTTTGCCCCCCTGCTTTTTCCATTTTGCGCCGCAAATACCCCACATACACATCCACCACATTGGATTCATTATAAAAATCAAAGTTCCACACATGTTCACCAATCTGGGTGCGGCTAAGTACCTGGTTAGGATGGCGCAGCAGATATTCCAACACAGCATATTCACGCGGGCTAAGGTCTAATAAACGGCCGTTACTCCACACCTGCCGCGTCACACTATTCATCTGCAAATCCCCGGCCTGCAACAAATTACCCGTCTGCAAGGGCGGGCGACGCAACAAAGCCCGCACCCGCGCCAACAGTTCAGGAAAAGCAAACGGTTTAACCAGGTAATCATCTGCACCAGCATCCAACCCCTCAACACGGTTTTCCACCGTATCCCGTGCCGTCAACACCAACGTGGGCATTTTGTACTTCCGATGGCGACACTCCCGCAGCAGTTCCAGGCCATTCATTTTGGGCAGCATCAAGTCAAGAATCAACACATCATAATCGGCCGATAACACATAATGCAACCCCTCCAGCCCATCCCAAGCCACATCCACCGCAAACCCGGCCTCCGTCAACCCCTGGCGAATAAAGTGAGCAATCCCTGGCTCATCCTCAACCAACAAAACTCGCATCGTTGTCTCCTCAAAACCTGCTCATCTCTAAGCCGTTCCCAGCTTGCAAAACCGCCATAACACTTTACCCCACAACTTTAAGAGAACGATGAAACCAAGAACTTCCTCCACCTGACACTCTTCCGAAAACTCGGTTTCTCATTTCACACAGGCTATACTCACAAAGGGCATAAACTAATATCTTCATTGAGATCGGAGATGAGAGATTGGCTCTCTAATCTCCAATCTCTAACCTCCTTCAGCAGAACGTCAATTTATGACCTTACGCAGTATAAAATAATAATCATGATTCCATCTAACTCACAAACAAACCTCCTCGAAGTAATTCGTCTGTTTTTACGCCTGGGGTTTACCGCCTTTGGCGGCCCGGCCGCCCACATCGCCATGATGCGCCAGGAAGTAGTCGAACGGCTCGGCTGGATGAGTGACCAGCACTTTTTAGACCTGGTAGGAGCCACCAACCTCATCCCCGGCCCCAACTCCACCGAAATGACCATCCACATCGGTTATGAACGGGCTGGCTGGCGCGGCCTGCTGGCGGCTGGTCTCTGTTTTATTTTACCTGCGGCGGTGATGGTAGCAGTATTGGCCTGGTTATATGTGGAATATGGTGCCACACCCCAGGGGAATGCCCTGCTCTATGGCATCAAACCGGTCATCATTGCCATCATCTTGCAGGCATTGGTGAAATTGGGAGGAACGGCCGTTAAAAACAACCTGCTCCTCCTCACCGGCATTGGGGTCTTTCTGCTCTACCTGCTCGGCATCAACGAACTGCTACTGCTCTTTGGAGCTACACTCCTCTACTTTGCCATTCGCCAGTTTCCCCACCTGATCAGCCTACTCCTGCTACCCTTCCCTGCCCTCCCTCCCTCTCTAGCTGAATCTACCCCCATCACCCTAAACCAACTCTTCCTCGTTTTCCTCAAAGCAGGTGGGCTACTCTACGGCAGCGGTTACGTGTTACTGGCCTTCCTCCGCAACGATCTCGTCGTGCGTCTGGGCTGGCTGACCGACCAACAACTATTAGATGCCATCTCTGTAGGGCAATTCACCCCTGGCCCCGTTTTTACCACCGCCACCTTTATCGGTTATCTGCTGGCGGGTCTGCCTGGAGCCATCATAGCCACTCTTGCCATCTTTTTGCCTTCGTTTGTCTTCGTTGCCCTGCTCAATCCCTGGGTACCCCGCTTGCGCCAGGTGACATGGACTTCTACCTTATTAGATGGCGTGAATATGGCTGCGTTGGGTTTGATGGCCGGGGTGCTGTGGCAACTGGCTCAGGCAACCTGGGTAGACGGCTGGACGGTGGGGTTAACGGCCGTTTCCCTCCTCCTCCTCTTCCGCACCAAAATCAACTCCGCCTGGCTGGTAGTAATAGGTGGCCTTTTGGGTCTACTCCTCACCTTCCTCCTATGAAAAACCGTAACTGTTCAGCCTCTCCGGGATTTAACCCCAAAGGACGCAAAGAACACAAAGGTTTTCTTTTTTTGCGCCCTTTGCGGTGAATCATTACGAAAAACCTACTCTCATCCCTAAACCTAACTTTCGTCCGTTGACAATTCACCATTCACCATTCACAATTTACCATTAAAAACCGCTTTTCAGGAGCAAACCCATGTCCACGTTCCCTTCCCTATCTTTAGCCGATTGGCAGTCCACCCGCAACACCGTCGAGGCATACGCTAAACTGTTGGGGCGTGTGCGCCGCGCCATGGCCCCCACCAGCAAACATTGGTGGCATGTCAGCCTGCAACTGTGTGGCTGTGGCCTCACCACCACCCCCTTCCCTATTAGCAGCCAGGTCATGGAATTGACCCTCGATTTCACCACCCATCAATTACTCATTCTCACCAGTCGTGGCGACCGCCGCGCCATACCGTTGTGGGGACAATCCCCCAAACAGTTTCATGATGACGTATTAGCCGCCCTGCAACCTTTTGGTTGTATGCCAGACATTGACCACACCCTGTTTACCAATGACACTCCAGGCAGTTACGATGGAACGGCCGTTTCCCGTTTCTGGCAGGCCCTCTGCCAAATAGATGCAGTCCTCAAAGAGTTCAAAGGTGGCTTTCGTGGCGAAAGCAGCCCCGTCCAATTCTGGCCGCACCACTTCGACCTGGCCATGGTCTGGTTTTCCGGCCGCCTCTGCCCCGGCCAAGACCCCAACAACCCCGAATGGGCCGACGAACACATGAACTTCGGCTTTTCCACTGGTGATGGCAGCATCTCCAACCCCTACTTCTACGCCACCGCCTACCCCCTACCCGATGGGTTTGCCGCCTCCCCCCTACCTCAGGATGCCTACTGGCACACCACCGGGTTCACCGGAGCCATTTTGCCCTACATCACCCTGGAAACGGCCGAAAACCCCAGAGAAAAACTCCTCAACTTCTACCGCACCGTCCATCAAATCGGGGCCAATTTGATGAAATAACAGAAAAACCTATGGTGTATTGCCTAACCTGGAATACACCATACACCACACATCTGTAAGCCAATTCGTAATCTAACATTGGTACTCTAGTCATGGTGGCCTTACTGTTTCTGCGTAAGCCCCACGGCGAAACCCCTTTTACCTGAACAACCTCATCCCCATGAGCGCAAGCCCCCACACTTGCTAGAGATTTGTTATTCACTGCCACCTGGTTTCGCTCCGGCCCGCACAAATCCTTTAGGAGGAATTATGACCTTAGTTCGGAAATTTGTTGTGTTTGTGGTAATGGCACTATTAACGGCCGTTCTCTTTACCCCCAGAACCCCCGTTTACGCCCTTACTCCCGTCTTCATCAATGAGTTCCACTACGACAACACCAGCACCGACGCTGGTGAAGCCGTCGAGGTAGCCGGGCCAGCTGGAACCGATTTAACCGGATGGGACATCGTTCTCTACAATGGCAGTAACAACCTGCAATATGATAGTGACCCCCTCTCTGGCACCATCCCCAACCTGCAAAACGGGTATGGCACCGTCTTCATCAGCTACCCCTCCAATGGCATTCAAAACGGCTCCCCCGACGGCATCGCCCTGGTAGATGCCAGCAATGTCGTCGTGCAATTTTTGAGCTATGAAGGGGTGATGACAGCCGCCGATGGCCCGGCCGCAGGCATAACCAGCACCGACATCGGGGTTTCCCAAAGCGGCACCGGTGCCATCGGAAACTCCCTGCAACTCACCGGCACTGGTTACAACTACGAAGATTTCACCTGGGCAGCCGAAGGCCCCAACACCTTTGGAGCCGTCAACACAGGCCAAACCTTCCCCCCCATCGGCCCTGGCGACACCGCCCCGGCCGTTAGCACCACCACCCCCGACGACGGCGACACCAACGTCGCCCTGAATGCCAACCTCTCCATCACCTTTAGCGAGGACGTAAACGCCGTTAGCTGGTATGACATCACCTGCACCATCAGCGGCAACCACACCGCCACCGAAAGCGGCGGCCCCCTCAGCTACACCCTCGACCCAGACAGTGACTTCGTTTACAGCGAAACCTGCACCGTCACCGTTTACGCCGCTGGCATTACCGACACAGATAGCGACGATCCGCCAGACAACATGGACGGGGATGACATCTTTAGTTTCGACACCGCCAATCCCCCACCCACCAGCCCCATCCTCATCAACGAACTGGACTCAGACACCCCCAGCACCGACACCCTGGAATTTGTCGAGCTGTATGATGGTGGCACAGGCAACACAGACCTGAGCGGCCTGGTACTCGTCCTCTTCAACGGCAATGGCGACGTTTCTTATGCCGCCTTCGACCTGGATGGCTACAGCACCGATGGCGACGGGTATTTCCTCCTGGGCAACGCCGGGTTGAACCCCACCCCCGACATCGTTTTTGCCGATAACACCCTGCAAAACGGGGCCGATGCCGCCGCCCTATACATGGCCGATGCCGCCGACTTCCCCACTGGCAGCCTGGTCACAACGGCCGATCTGGTAGACGCGCTCGTGTATGACACCGACGACAGCGACGATGCCGGGCTGCTGGTACTGCTCAATCCAGGGGAAGCCCAAATTAACGAAAACGCCGCCGCCGATGGTTCAAACGATTCCAACCAACGCTGCCCCAACGGCACAGGCGGTGCCCGCAACACCGGCACCTACACCCAAGACTCCCCCACCCCCGGCTGGGACAACTGCTCCCCGCCACCCCCCCCGCCCATCGGGCAATGTGGTGATCCCTACACACCGGTTTACGACATTCAGGGCAGTGGCACCGCCAGCACCTATGACGGTGTAGTTGTTTACACCGAAGGGGTCGTCACAGGTGACTTCCAAACCTCCAGCCAGCTCAACGGCTTCTTCATCCAAGACCCAATTGGTGATGGCAACACCGCCACCTCCGACGGTCTCTTTATCTTTGCCCCCAGCGTTGCCGACGTGGTGTTAGGGGATCGGGTGCGTCTGGTAGGCACGGTAGATGAGTTTAACGACCTGACCGAACTCACCGCAGTGGGCAACATGCTGGTGTGCGGCCCGGCCGCGCCAGTTGCCGCCACCCTGGTAGATTTGCCCGTAACGGCCGTATCCGATTGGGAACAAGTCGAAAATATGTACATCACCATCGCCGAAGAAATGACCGTCACCGAACATTTCAACGTCGCCCGTTTTGGCGAAGTCGTGGTGTCAGCAGACGGCCGTTTGTACCAGCCCACCAACGATCAAGGAGGTTCACAGGAACTCAACGACCGCCGCCGCCTCTTAATTGACGACGGCAGCAACACCTCCAACCCAGCCATCGTGCCCTACCTGGCCCCCGACAACACCCTGCGCCTGGGTGACACCACCCCAGGGCTGACCGGTGTTTTGAGCTACGGCTTTGGCAACTATCGGCTGCAACCCACCGAATCTATCGTTTTCAGCCGCGCCAATGACCGCACCGCTGCCCCCGCCGACCTGGGTGGAGACATCAAAGTCGCCAGCTTCAACGTCCTCAACTACTTCACCACCATAGACAACGGTGCCAACAATGCGCGTGGAGCCGATTCGGCCGCCGAGTTTGCCCGGCAACAAACCAAAATCGTCGAAGCCATCCTGGCCCTGGATGCCGATATTGTCGGCCTGATTGAAATGGAGAACAACGGCCCCGTCGCCATTGGCAACCTGGTAGATGCCCTCAACGCCGCCAGCACCCCAGGCAACTACGCCGCCGTTGCCGACCCAGTAAGTGGCACCGGCACCGATGCCATCAAAGTGGCCTTCATCTATCGCCCCGCCACCGTCACCCCGGTGGGAGCCTCGATGAGCGATACCAACGCCATCTTTGACCGCCCACCCGTAGCCCAGGCATTTTCCGCCTATGGCAACGTCTTCTCCGTCATCATCAACCACTTCAAATCCAAAGGGTGTGATGGAGCCACTGGCCTAGACCTGGATCAAGGAGATGGGCAAGGGTGTTTCAACAACCGCCGCACGTTGCAAGCCCAGCAGTTGTTGAGTTTCATCACCACCGTACAAACCAGTAGTGGCAGCAATGATGTCCTGGTAGTAGGTGACTTAAACTCCTACGGCCTGGAAGACCCAATTGATACCCTGGTAAACGGGGGGTTAATCAATCAGGTAGCTGCCCATGTGCCGTTGGAAACCCGCTACTCCTACGCTTTCTCTGGTCAGGTGGGGTATCTGGATCACGCCCTCAGCACCGGCAGCATGGGTAGCACCGTCACCGGGGTGCAAATCTGGCACATCAACTCCGACGAACCCCGCGCCCTGGATTACAACGACGATGTGATTGACCCCAGTGAAACCTCCTCCTCGTTGAATCCGGCTTATCTCTATACCTCCGACGCTTACCGTTCGTCTGACCATGATCCGGTGTTGGTACACCTCACCTTCGACACCATTCAGAACGAAAACGGCTGTTATGTGGTTGCCATTGAGGGCAGTCCCTTCACCGGGCCAGCCACCACAGTGCCTCTCACCCATCCCAGCATCACCATTGGGCCACGCGGCAACATTGATTTCAAAGCAACCATCTGGGCCAGCACCGAAGGGGTGCCCAGTACTGCCTGTTTTGAAATTCACGGCACCAATGGCTCAGACCGACTGGCAGGCAGCGGCAGCCACGATACCTTCTTTGGGTATGGTGGCAAAGATGACCTGCACGGCCGGGGCGGCGACGACATCTTCACCGGCGGAGCCGACCAGGATAAATTCCGGGGATTCGCTGGCTTCGACACCGTGTTAGATTACCAGTCAGGTGAGTTCTGCAACAGCATCGAAGCTGGCTGCCCTTAACACTCTTGAAACCGAGTTTTTCCAAAAAACTCGGTTTCTTTTTCGCACTTTTCCGCTGATCACTGGATATTGGCTACTAAAATCACGGTCTGTGCGAGAATTTGAGA
>CAZPEJ010000181.1:0-8747 GCA_964585465.1 uncultured Ardenticatenaceae bacterium | reverse complement strand
CGCGGATGGAACGGATGTACGCGGATAAAACCAGAGAAAAATCCGCGAAAACCCGTCAAACCTGCGTCATCCGCGTGCCATAGATAAAAAATCCGCGAAAACCCGCCAAACCCGCGTCATCCGCGTTCCATTGCGGCTTTTCCGACAAACTGCTAGACGCGAAAAGGATTTCGCGCCTACCAGGGACGGGTTTGTAGCCGGGAAGGGTGAACCTTTAGGTGAAACGTGCAAACATTTGTCATCTAGCTCATTGTCATTTATGATCACGGGCTACGCTCGTTTTTGTGGAAAGGTAAATGGTTTCGCATCGTCGAACATATTTTATTCTGGCAGGACTTATTTTGCTGACGTTGCCATGTTATTGCCTGGGCATTGTGGCGTTGTTTCTGGCCCCTGAGGGAGGGATAGAGGCTATTCCACCCACGTTGCCTTTTGTTTTGTCACCCACACCGACTAATACCTTGTTGCCGCCGGAGATTACAACGGCCGTTTTCACCGTCACCCCACAACCCACCAACACCCAGGGGCCGCCCACCATCACCTTACCAGCCACACCTCCCCAATTCCAATCTCCGACAGCCCCCCTGGCCACTGCCACCGCCAGCGTTACCAGTACGGCGACAGGCACAGGGACAGCCACCGCCACAACCACTGCCACAGCCTCGGCCACAACCACTGTTACAGCAGCCCCATCAGAAACGGCTACTTTACCAGCGACAGCTACTGAAACGGCCGTTGTGCCCACCAACACCACCGAACCACCCACACCCACCGAAACTCAACCCGTGCCAACCGCTACCAATACCCCGGAAGCCACCGCTACCCAGGTTATCATTCCCACAGATACCCCAACCACATCTGCCACAACCAGCCCTAATGAGTGAATCTATGGATATTTTTAAGCTCCTACAAACCTTAACCGAAACGCCCGGCCCCTCTGGTTATGAACAAAACATCGCCAGGGCTATTCAGGAAGTGTGGAAACCATATACCCACTCCCAAACGATTGACCGGATGGGTAGCTTGATTGCTGTGAAAGAGGGAAGTGGCGCAGGGCCGCGCCCACGCCTGCTGCTGGCGGCCCACCTGGACGAAATTGCCCTGATGGTGACAAGTATCGAAAGTTACAACAATCAGGGATTTCTCAAAGTCACCAATGTCGGAGGCATTGACATTCGCCATTTGTATGGGCAGCGGGTGGTGGTGCATGGGCAGCGTGATTTGCCGGGGGTGGTGGGTTGTTTGCCGGGTAATATGTTACCGCCTGAACGGCAAAATCGGCCGTTTGGTTTTGAGGATTTGGTGGTAGATGTGGGGTTGCCAGTAGAAGCGGTGAAAACGGCCGTTTCCATTGGTGATTTTATCAGCTTCCACCAACCCTTACGGAGATTGATGGGCAGCCTGATCAGTGGCAAAGCCCTGGACAACCGCGCTTCTGTAGCGGCCGTCACCGTTTGCCTGGAATACCTGCAAAACCGCCACCACACCTGGGATGTCCTGGCTATTGCCACCTCACAGGAGGAAACCCGCCTTCTGGGGGCCTTTACCTCGGCTTACGCAGAACGGCCCGACGCGGCCATTGCGATTGATGTCACCTTTGCCAAAGGGGCCAATAGCAACGACACCGGCACTTATGAATTAGGTGGTGGCCCGGTCTTAGACATTGGCCCCAACGTCCACCCCGGCATGTATCAGGCATTGCAAGATGCTGCCACCGCCCTGGAAATGAAAGTAAATGTGGGCACCCACACCAACCACAGCGGCACCGATGCCTTTGGGCTGCAAATTGCCAGAGGTGGCATTCCCACCGGGCTGGTCTCTATCCCATTGCGATACATGCACACCATGGTAGAAACCATAGATAGCAGCGACGTGGAAAGAACCGGCCGTTTATTAGGTGAAACAATTGCTCGCCTGGATGGCGAATTTTTGCCCAGACTGGCCGATGGCATGATGAAAGAGGGGGAGTAAAAAACCAGCCATGAATGACTTATTGAAACAACTAACAGAAACCAACGGGGTGTCGGGCAACGAAAAACAGGTTCGTCTGCTTATCCGCGACCTGATTGTTCCGCATGTAGATGAATGGAAAGTGGATGCAATGGGGAATTTGCTGGCCTTAAAAAAAGGCACCGGTGAATCCTCCTTGCGAGTGATGGTAGATGCCCACATGGATGAAGTGGGGCTGATGATTACAGACATTAGCAGTGATGGGATGCTCAAGTTTACCAATGTAGGCGGGCTGGATGACCGCACGCTGTTGGGCAAGGTGGTACACATTGGGGCTAAAAAGGTTGTGGGGGTGATTGGGGCCAAACCGATTCACCTGCTAAAAAGTGACGAACGGAACAGCATCGTCCGCAAAGAAGCGATGCGGATAGATATTGGGGCCAAAAATAAAGAGGCGGCCAGTGGCAAAGTGAAGGTGGGGGATACGGCCGCTTTTGTGACCGAGTACATGGAACTGGGGCAAACAGCCATTGGCAAAGCGTTTGATAACCGGGTGGCTTGTGCCGCGCTGATTGAGTTGCTGCGCGGCGAACGGTACCCCTTTGACCTACACGCGGCCTTTACGGTGCAAGAAGAAGTGGGGTTACGCGGGGCCGAAGCGGCCGCTTATACCATTCACCCAGATGTGGCTTTAATTTTAGAATGTACACCAGCGTTTGATTTGCCCAATGACAAGGATGTCAGCCCCAATGTTGCTCTGGGGAAAGGGCCTTCGATTTATGTGATGGATTCTGGCACAATCCAAAACCCGCGCCTGGTAGCCCACATCACCCGTACCGCCGCCGCACATCACATCCCGTTCCAGATTCGTCGGCCGGGTGGTGGAGGAACGAATACGGCCGTTATCCAACGCACCCACGCAGGCATCACCGCCGCCACCATCGCCGTGCCAGGCCGCCACGCCCACACCCCGGCAATGATGATCAACCTGGAAGATTATCAGCACGTCGTCAAACTGGCAGATGCCGTCCTGAGAAACTTAACACCTGAGCTTATCCAATTCTCCGATTCTTAAACTCGGTAAACGCCCAGAACAACGACTCTAAAGAGAGCCGCAATTTTGGAGATTGCGGCAATCTGAAAACCAACGAGTTACTCTGGGATAACTACCTGGGAGAAGCTATCGTGTTAGCTTTTATTGATGAAAGTGGTTCTATCCATCCAAACGACTCCAATCCTGTTTCTGTTTTGTTAGCTGTTTGTATGGCAGAACAGACCCATCGGGGAATTAGCCGTCAACTTTATAGCCGATCAAAAGCTATTTTTGGAACTGAAACGTTACGAGAATTAAAAGGCACTGAATTACTTAATCGGAGGACATTAACACGTATTGCTGAAAAGAAGGAATTAGTAGAAAGCGTTTTTGAAATGATTCAGAATTTGGATATTACTATTTTTGCTATTGTTATTCCGCGCCCTAACCGTCCATTGGATCTTCCAAAAGGCTATTTGCCCAAACCACATCGTTTTCTCTTTCAGCGAATCAATGCTTTAGCTGAAAGTATGAATCAAGAAGCTGTTTTGGTTTATGATGGAAATGGGATGAATATTTTAGGAATGAACATGGCTTCTTGTGTAAGCAATTATATTTTTAGAGTGGCTGAACCTAACAACATCCTTCGCAGAATCGTTGACACACCTTTATTTGTAGATTCCAAAGTCACTCCTGGGATTCAGATAACAGATCTGGCGGCTTCTGTTGTACGTCAATACGAACAAAACACCCTTTTGATAAATGCTCCCAAGAGTGATTTTTATCTAGCAGCTATCAGCCGGTATTATCGTATTATCAAAACCAAAACGGTGGATAATTTATTGAGTGACAATCATCAACCTTTGCATGGTTTTTACCGTATGTCAGAAACTCAACTTTATCAGCAAACACCAGATGAATAAAAAAGCAGCCCCCATCAAGGGAGCTGCTTGTTTTCAAAGAATCTTAACAGGTTCTATCAAAGAACCTTAACAGATTCTACGACGATCTTAGAATAATCGTCAAAAAATGTCAAGATAAGATGTTGCTATTATTTGCATTTTCCAACACCTGAACACACAGAATAAGTATTTTGAGGGAACCTATGAATGACTTAATCCAAAAACTCGTTGAAGCATACGGCCCGTCGGGCTTTGAAGACCACATGCGGGCGTTGATTCGCCCAGAAATTGAATCCTACGCCGATAACGTCTGGGTAGATGCGATGGGCAACTTGATTGCCCACAAAAAAGGAGATGGCTCTGGCCTCAAGGTGATGGTTGCGGCACATATGGATGAAATTGGTGTTATGGTCACACATGTCACTAAAGATGGTTTTTTGCGTTTCACGAATATCGGTGGTGTTTTTCCCCATACGTTGATGGGTAGTCAGGTGCAGTTTGCCAATGGCACGGTTGGGGTGGTTTATTCTGACCGGATTGAGGATCGCAACCGGGTTCACCCTCTGGATAAACATTACATTGATGTAGGGGCTACCAGCCCGGAGGATTGCCCGGTGGGTGTGGGGGATGCGGCGGGGTTTGTTCGGCCGTTTCTGGCCCAGGGCACCCGTCTCACCAGCAAAACAATGGATGACCGGATTGGTTGTGTGGTAGCCATTGAAACCATGAAACGGTTGGCGACCACTCCGCACAATGTGTATTTTGTCTTTAGTGTGCAGGAGGAAGTGGGGACACGGGGGGCAGAGGCAGCCGCCAATGGGTTAAACCCGGATGTGGGGATTGCGCTGGATGTTACCCGCACAGGTGATACCCCGGAAACGGCCGTTATGGCTGTCAGCCTGGGCAAAGGGGCAGCCATTAAGGTCAAAGATAGTGGCATGATCTCCCATGTGGGGCTGGTAAAAACAATGCGCCGCCGCGCCGAAGAAGAGAGTCTGCCCTACCAGTTGGAAGTGTTGGAAGCAGGTTCAACCGATGCCCGCGCCATGCAAATTTCTAACGCTGGTTGTGCCGCCGGGTGTATTTCCATTCCTTGTCGTTACATCCATTCACAAAGTGAAACGGTAGATTCGCGGGATGTGGAAAGCTGTATTCAACTGCTGGTGGCTATTTTGCAAAAGCCAATTGAATTGTAGCCCAAAGAGAGAAATTGGAGATTGGTGCGCCTGCCATCTCCAATCTTACAGCCTATCTTCTAAATAACCTGGCTCCCAGCCAGCAGACGGTGAGGGTGGGAATGGGTTGGGTGAAGGGGATAAGGGATTCAACGGCCGAAACGCCGCGTAATGCTTTTAGCCCCAACCGATCCAGAATGACCCAGGCAAACGGGGCAGCCAGGAAATCCAGACCAAAATCCAACAAATCAATAAACAACACCACTAGAAAAGGGGTGAGCAACAAGGTTTCCTGAAAACCAGCGTCTTCGGGAATGTCCAGGTGTTTGATCTGGCGAATAACCAGAACAAACAGCAAGATGGCTAACCCCAGCGAAATACCCATGCTGATGAGCAGATAATAGGTGAATTGACCCAATAACTCGTTGTTCATGAGGCTCTATTGTATCTGGTGGGGCGCGGTTTTGAAACAATACCGTGTCATGTTGTCATGTTGTATAAGAGGAGATTAGGGGTTAGAGATTAGAGATTGGTTCAATCTCCAATCTCTAATCTCTTACAGGTTATTTAATCCGTGTTCCTTACGATGGGTCAAAACACCACCTATCTGATGGTTTACGTTTGTGGTTTGGCGAGAATGGGCAAATATAGCTGCCACATGGGTTGGGGTGGGGTGAAAACTGTAACGGTCAAACAGTCGCTCACATTGTTGGTTTCATTGGGTTCAGCTACCTGCTGCACAGAGTCTATCATGGCACACACCTGGTGTTCGCCTACTGTGGCGAAACCAGTGGGTACAGTGAACGTAATCACCTGGCTGGCCCCGGCCGACAGTGAACCCAAAACCTGAGTGGCAACGCTATAGTCCAGGGGGATGTGGTCGCTAAACACTTCGGCCGGGTCGAAAAAGAGGTCTACCAGGAAGGGAATGGTAAGATCGGCCGTTCCCGTATTAGAAATAACCATTTGCACCTCTACCGGCTCACCCGGCAACAAAGGAGCCGTCAACACCTGCAACTCACCTACCTGCAAATCAACTGCTTCTGCTTCCACAACCAGGGTGTGGGTGTCTGTGACTGTGGCAACCCCGTTGTTGACGGTGACTGTAATTGTCTGGTTGCCAGCCACCGACCAGGTGTAGTTTACAGCGTCTTGGATGCCACCTGTTTGGGTGATAGGGGTTTGGTTGGTGGCTTGCCACACATAGGTGAGGGGAACTGTGGTGGAGATGGGCAGGGTATCGGCCGTAAAATGGGTCACTGTTCCCACACTGCTAAGTACCGGGCCGGTAATGGTCGTATTTTCGGGGGCAGTAATCGCCTGCCCACAAGACTCATCCCACTGCACAAACTCAACCAACAGCCAGGAATCCCCACTATTCTGATCCAGGTGAAAACCATGCAGGCGAAAGGTGGCAAACCCATGAATGCGGTAAAATCCGCCAGTTAGCTCGTCCCAGATGGGCAGGCGCAATATACGCCCAGATAAATCCACATGCTCCTCTAACGCCTCATGTACCTCGTTGGAATTGACAGCACCCGTATTTGCCACCAGCCAATCCCCCACCTGCATGGCGAGGTCTAAATCGTTCAAGGGGTTGACATATCCTCGCACGACCCAGGGGTACAGAGGAGTTGCGGGTTGTCCACCGTCGTTGTGATTGGTGTAATCCCAACTATCCCCAGGCCAGGTAAGGCTATTTGCCAGCGTGCTGGCGGAAGGGTTGATGCCGTTGTTCCACACCACCGAACTCATATCGCCACTTCCTGCTTCTTGCTGGATTAAATAGATATATCCTTCCTGTGCCTCCGTTAAAGGCACGTTGGGGATATTCCAGATAAAATCGCTGTACTCAGGTGGTAGAGGTGGGTAATCAAAACTCCCGGCATCGGGATAAAACTGTGCGGCTAGGGAACGGATTTCCCAATAGGGAGCAACCGGGAAGGCGGAGCAGCCTGCGGTGTTGTTCAGGGGTGGGGCGGCCGGGGTTAAAACCTCCCATTGGTATGTGTCGCTCAAACCAGGATAGTAATAAGCTGACAAACGGCCGCCATAAAAAGGTGTACAAACTGCTTGATCTGGGTTTTCTGGATCGCAGGCAGGACTTAAGGTGGGCAGCTGAATCTGGTAAGTAGGGCTGATCCATTGGTTCTGGCAACTGCCTGGTATACAACGGCCGATTCCCCCATCTGGATCAGGTTCGCCAGAAACCGCAAAAGCCAATGCCCAGTCCGTTTGGGTTTCATCGTACCGATTGTTAGAATCGTCCGGTGTAAAAGCCAGGGAATCCAGGTAAAAAACAATGGGTGGCTGCGCTCCAGAATCCGGGTCAAACAGGCTGATAGAAATCGTTTGTCCTGCATATTCAGGCCCTAGTTCTGTCAAAGGGATATTGATCAAATTGTAGTAATCACTATTTAACGGTAAATAGTCCAGAGCCGTTACCTCTACCCCATAAGCTGCCTGTTCATGGGGGGCGTTGAGCAGTTGCACATTTCGTAAATTAACATCGCTGGAAAGTGTGTTGGTGTAGATGTCCGGCCCGGCCCAGATTTCAAACCCGTTTTCTGATGATCCAGACAGGCTGGTAATATCCAGGTAAATGTAACGATCCCCAGTGGCAGGGTCTGTGACCACATTGATTAAATCTTGTGACAGACTGACTTCAAAGGTGCCAGGGCTGCCTGGGTCTACCGGCACAAAAACAGGCTGGTCTATACTATCGGCCCCGCCAGGAGACACCCATTGCAAATCTGTCAGGTGATCTCCGGTGTCGCGTACCCCATCCCCCACCTGCCCGGTGTACCAGGCCAGCTCTGTTCGGGCAGGATCGCCACCTGTCTCCTGGTAATAATAAAGCTGATAATAGGTTTGAGTATTATAGGCCGGGTTATAGGATGCCGGGGTATTACACCCCAGACCAGAACCATCCCCATAACGGTTTTCATCTATCCGCATAAACCACCAGGGGTTCACCTGATCCAGCGGCAACCCCAACAACTCGTCTTCCTGTGTATCTATTAAACATGGGTTCTGCTGGGTAGAGTTACAGGAGAGGGTTTCAACGGCCGGGCGACCTGAATCAATCCAGGCCTGGGTATGATAAACAGTAGCCGTGTTCTGGAGGCGGTTCATCGAATCTGGGTCAAAGAGTTCAACCCGCACAATATCAAAGGGGTAATCGGCCGGGACACGAACGCGGTAGTGATAGGTGGGGTTGTGCTCCACATTGTCGCTACCGGGCCAGGTATAGACCAGGGGTGACCAGGGATCACCGTTTGAGGTGCAACTGAAAGGGCCAAAAACAGCCTGGGTGGAGGTGTTTAAGACACTGCGGCTGGTGGAATAGCGGAGCAAGAGGTCGGTGGGGTGGGCGGAAATGGGTGGACGGCCGTTTTCCCTTCCCGCTGCTACCTGCCCCCAAACCACCAGGAACAGGCTAACACATAAACCAAATAACAGAAAGGCACGTTTTTTCATGGCACACATCCTTTACAACCCGCCACAAGTTATTTGACAGGTTGTGAACTCAAGGAAGATTGTAACAAATTGGGTTACACTCTCATGAGGCATAACAGCGTGTCCGTTGATTAACTGTAAGGAACGCGGATTAAATAACCTACGAGAGATTAGAGATTGGAGATTAACAATTGGTTCAATCTCCAATCTCCAATCTCAGTTCTGTAA
>CAZPEJ010000180.1:1579-8750 GCA_964585465.1 uncultured Ardenticatenaceae bacterium | reverse complement strand
CCTGTTAAAACAGGTTGAAACGTGGCTTTTGAACGTGCTTTAGCACGTTTTTTTGCCTGGCCTGGGGTTTGAACCCCAGGCTAAAGCGGTAAAATGAGAATTGCTGGGGGCACTGAGAGGGAAAACTCTCTGCGTCTCAGCGTCTCTGCGCGACATAAAGTTAATCCCAATCATGTCTATTCCGATGAAGGGGATTAGAGATTGGAGATTTGCCCCGCTCCAATCTTAATGAAAATGTTAGTTGATGCCGTTTGTGGGGATACCTGCTTTTTAGGTGAGTAAGAGGCGATATTTCAGTCCGCTGCCAGTATTAAAGACTAAAACTCGTTCATGGGGTTTGATCCAGCCATCTTCAGTTAGCTCTTTGAGGACGGCGATGGTAGCGGCGGCTTCCAGAGAGACATACATGCCTTCGCGGGCGGCCAGCCATTGTTGTGCTTCTAACAGGTAGATGTCGGGCACTGCAACGGCCGTTCCTTCACTTTCCCGTATGGCTTGCAACATTAACCGCCCACCAATTGTCACAGGTACCCGCAACCCACCCGCCAACGTCTCGGCATTTTCCCAGGGAACCGTATGCTCCCACCCTTCCCAAAACGCTTTCACCACAGGCGCACATCCGGCCGCCTGGGCCGCCACCATACGCGGCCGTTTGCTGCCGATCCACCCTAGCGTTTCCATTTCTGCGAACGCTTTCCACATCCCAATTAAACCAGTGCCGCCACCGGTGGGGTAAATAATCACGTCGGGTAATGTCCAGTCAAAGGCTTCTGCCAGTTCATACCCCATGATTTTTTTGCCTTCCACCCGGTAAGGCTCCTTCAGGGTAGAAACATCAAACCAGCCCCCTTTTTGGGCTGCGGCGGCTGCTTCACGGCCTGCGTCATTGATCAACCCCTTCACCAGGCGTAAATCTGCTCCCATCACTTGCACCTCATTCAAGTTAATCAAAGGAGCATCGGAGGGCATGTAGACGTGCGCTCGTGCGCCTGCACGGGCAGCATAGGCGGCCAACGCCCCCCCCGCATTGCCCGCTGTGGGGATCACAAACTCGGTAGCACCCAATTCGACTGCCCGGCTTACGGCGGCTGCCAACCCCAGTGCTTTGAAACTGCCGGTTGGGTTTTGCCCTTCGTCCTTGATGTAGAGATGATCCAGGGCCAAATCTTTGCCTAGTCGGGGCAAGGGCAAAACGGGTTTTCCCCCTTCGCCCAGAGAGATAATGTATTGTGGGTCGCGCACCGGCAGTAATTCCTGGAAACGCCACATGCCGCCAGAGCGGCGCACTATTTTGTCGCGATCTAGCTCTTGGGTGGCCTTTGGTAAATCGTAACGGACTAATAAAGGTTGTTCACAATCTGGACATAAGCGAATCAATTGGTCGGCATTATGAATATGGTGGCAACTGGAGCATTCTAAATGGGTCAAGTAGTTCATTTATTTCTCTCATCAATGGTATATCCCACGCCTCGAACGGTACGGATGATGTCTGTCCGATGGACAACACTGTTTATTTTTTGTCGAATGCGGTAAATATGGGCGCGGATCACTTCGCTGGCTTCCCACTGTTCACTTTCATACCCTAATACTTTTCGTACCAGTTCTTGGGGGGTGATAACACGCGGGGATTCTTTGACCAGGTAGGTAACGATTTCAGATTCAATGGGGCTAAGTTCAATAAACTGCCCCTGAATTGTGGTGGTATGGCGGGTCAAATCTATAAAAATTGACCCCTGGTACAAAGTTTGTTCTTTGGCGGGTGGGGGAGGTTCGGGCGCAGGAGTGGGAGGTTTGGGGGTGGTGGCGCGTAATTTTTCCAGGCTGGTGACCAGGTTTTGTTCCAGGTGGGTGAGTAAACTGCGTTGTTGTATGGTTTGTTCTCGTTTGAGAACCCCTTTGCGAATGCTTTCGCGCAGGTCGTTGGCTTCGCATGGTTTGAACAGGTAGTCGTGTGCGCCATATCGTAGGGCTTCAACGGCCGTTTCCAGCGAAGCGTGAGCCGTCAATAAAATGACAACGGTGTCAGGTTGTTGCTGGTGCAACTGGCTCAAAACCTGTAACCCGCCAATCCCCGGCATCATCAAATCCAGCAGCACAATATCAAACTCTTCGTTGGCAATAGAGGACAAAGCCACTTCGCCGTTTTCGGCCGTTTTCACCTGATACCCATCCCGTTTTAACAGGTGTTCCAGGTACAGGCGGATATTTTTTTCATCATCTACTACTAGAATTTTGGGGTTCAAGTTGTTTTTTAGAGACGCGCAATGTTGTTAACACAGTTTTGGGTCTATTGGAACATCGCATGTCTGAATAATGACCGTTATCCTTTTTCTTCTTGTAACATCACCGGCAACAAGATAGTAAAAGTAGTGCCAGCTCCTACCTCACTAACAGCGGTAATTGTACCTTGATGAGCTTCAATTATCCCATAACTGATAGATAAACCCAACCCAGAACCACCCTCTTTAGTGGTGAAAAACGGTTCAAATAAGTGAGAAACCGTTTCAGGAGACATACCCAAACCACTATCTGCAAATTCAATACAAACGGCCGTTACCATTTTGCCCCTCAAACCTTGCATTTCACCCAATGTCGTGCGAATCTTTAACCGCCCCCCTTGCGGCATTGCATCCACCGCATTGAGAATCAAGTTAATAAACACCTGCTTCAAATGATCCGGGTTAGCCTGGATAAAAGGCAACTCCTCCACCCAACTTCGCTCCAACAATACCCGGCTTTGTTGCATCTGTTTACTCGCCAGCAGCAATACACTATCCAATGTCGCATGGACATCTGTCACCTGAAAACCATCTTGCCCCAGGCGGTAAAAATCCCGCATATTGCGGACAATCGTTGCCACCCGATTTAACTCACTTTTGACAATATCCAGATACAAATTAATCGTTTCTTCATCTTTATTTCCGGCCAATTCTTCCATCGTTAGCGTAATACACCCTTGAATGGCCTGAATAGGATTATTAATTTCATGGGCAATCGAAGCGGTCAACCTGCCCAAAGCCCCCATCTTTTCCGCATGAATCAACTGCACCTGGGATTTTTGCAGTTGAAGGTACTGTTTTTGTTCCTTTTCGTATAACAGAGCATTTTGCACTGCAACGGCCGCTTGTGCGGCTAATGCTTCTGCCAGGCGTTGATGTTCGGCCGTAAAATAGTCCGGCACCACCTTCTCCATTGTATAGAGGCCAATGACCTTACCCCCAGCCAACAGCGGCACACCCAACCAGCTTTTTACATGCAATGTTTCTGGCAGCAAACTCCACTCTTTGTACTCGCGGACATTGGAAACCAACATACTGCGGCGCGAGAACAACACCGTGTTCAAGGGAGGAAACCGACGTTCCGCAATGGCCTGGCGCAATAAACGGGCCTGCCCCCACTGTTCATACCCGCGTAAAACAGACACAACTAATTGATCATTTTCTACCAATACCACGCTGGCACTGTCATATGGGATTAACACATAGACATAATCCAACAATGTATCCAAAACACGATTCAACTCCAACGTTTCTGTCAGAGCCACATTAGCTGCACGCAATGTCTCCGCCACACGCCGCGCCCGTTGCTCCGCCTCGAATAAGCGGGCATTTTGAATAGCCAGGGCAGCTTGTTGCCCCAGAATAGAGAGCAGCCGCTCGTCATCGGCAGAAAAAGCGTGCGGTGAGGCACTCTGGACAGTAATGGTGCCTACCTTGCCCCACCGGTTTTGGATGGGTGTTACCAGCAATGCCCCCCCGCTAAAACGCCTGCCACGCAAAAACTGTGGGTCGGCATCGGTATCGGGCACGTTAATTAACTTTCCTTCCAAAATAACCCGCCCGGCAATGCCCTCTCCAGGGCGCATCATCAGACCAACGGGGTTTGTTTCACCGCCCTCTGTGACAGTGATGGGGCGCAATACCTGGGCCGTTTCATCGAGCAAGTGAATAACGGTGCGTTCGGCACGGGGAATAATTCGCAAGGCGGTATTGGCGATGAGTTGAAAAACCTGCTCTAGTTGCAAGGATTCATTGAGAGCCTGGCTAATCTCGGCAATGGCGGCACTTTCTTGCCACCGCCGACGCAGATTATCATATTGATGCACATTATCAATGGCGATAGCCACCCAATTGGCAACGGCCGCTAATACTTGCACATCCCCATCGTTAAAGGCGGTGGGTTGTCGGTGCAGAGCCTCCAAAATGCCAATGGTTTCGTTGCCCAACCGCAGCGGCACAGCCAACAAGGATCGGGTGTAAAAGTGGCTGAACGGGGGAAAGTCGCGGTAGATGATGTTATCGTCTTCCGTTGCCTCCATGACGTAGACAGCCTGACCGGTGCGAAGAACTTCGCCTGCTGCGCCAACGTTGCTGGAGATATGTTTTCCCTGCAACATCTGGGCATCAACCCCTTTGGCAGCCGTAAAGGTTAATTCTCCGGTATCGTTTGGCAACAAAATGACAGCCACTTCTGCCTTTACCAATTGCAAGGTATGGTCGAGAATGCGCTGCAATACCTCGGTTAAATCCAGGCTGGAGGTGACAGCTTGCCCAATTTTGTTTAAGGCTGTGAGTTGACCGTCCCAGGTGTTGGGGGAAGGGGTTGAGGTTTCTAAAGTAGTTTCCATAACAATTAGGGGGTGTTTATCGAGTCGGGAAGTTCCTGCTTTTGTTGTAACCATTTGGTTAGCTGTTGGCTGCTCATAGGCTGACCAAACAGATAACCCTGGGCTTCATCACACTGTTTTTCGCGCAAAAAGGTTGCCTGGGCCTCCGTTTCCACCCCTTCGACAATCACTTTTAACTCCAGGTTGTGGGCCATGGCAATGGTGGCGGCCACAATGGCCTGGCTGTTGGGATCGTTGATGAGGTCTTTGGTAAAGGATTGGTCTACTTTGAGGGTGTTGACGGGCAACGATTTGAGGCGGCTGAGGGAGGAGTAACCAATGCCAAAGTCGTCAATGGAGATTTGAATACCTTTGTCGTTGAGTTCTTGCAAGGGGGCGGTGCTGAGTTCGTCGGCCGACATGGCGGTGCTTTCGGTGACTTCGATTTCCAGGGCGGTGTAGGGAAGTTCGGCCGTTTTCAGAACATTGTCAATAAAGGTGGCAAAGTTGGGGGAACGGAACTGGCGCACCGAGACGTTAATGGCGGTGTGGAAAGAGTTGTGCCCCATCTTATTCCACAGCTTAATCTGGGTACAAACGGTGGGTATCATCCACTCCCCAATTGCCACAATTAACCCCGTTTCCTCGGCCACTGTGACAAACTCTTCTGGGGAAATAAACCCGTGTTGCGGGTGCGACCAGCGCAACAACGCTTCCAGGCGAGTGAGTTGACGATTTTGCAGCGAAACAATGGGCTGATAAAACACCTCTAACTCCTGACACTCAATTGCGCGGCGCAAATCGGTTTCCAGCCATAACCGGCGCAAAGCCTGGGTATACATCTTTTTGTCAAAGATTTGATAATTAGCTCCCCCTTTGATTTTGGCGCGGTACATGGCAGTATCTGCGTCCCGAATCATATCTTCAGGTTTCCAGTAGCTCTGAGCATTCACAGTAATGCCAATGCTGGTGGTGATGGAAATATCCCGGCCGCCCAGGTTCATCGGTTGGGCCACCAGTTGCAAAACCTGGTTGGCAATTCGTTGAATGACTTGCAGGTGTTTGAGGTCGTCTAATAAAATGGCGAACTCGTCCCCCCCAAAATAAGCGACCGTATCACCCGGTAAGATCATCTCTTCCAATCGGCGGGCGATGGTGACTAATGCCTGATCCCCCGTCAGATGGCCCAAACTTTCGTTAATCACCTTAAAACGATCCAAATCTAACACCAGCACCGCACAAAGGTAATTTCCCTGGCGGCGGGTGTGCCCCAACGAACGATTGAGATGATCCATGAACAAAATGCGGTTGGGCAGGCCGGTCATTTTATCGTGGAAGGTGTCGTGGAGCAGTTGGGCTTCGGTTTGTTGGCGGGCGGCGATTTCTCGTTGGGCGTTGGAGTATAAATGGGCATTTTCAATAGCCAGGGCGGCCTGGATGGCAAAAGCCTGTAGCTGCTGGGCCTGGAGGGGGGTATAAAAACCAGGGGTCGTGCTATTCAGATTAAGGTACCCAATCACTTCTCCTTTGATATGAATGGGGGCACCAACATAGGAGTTTATTCGTGTGTAGGCAACGGTTTCGACCCAGGTTTCCCGTTGTTGGGTGGTGGCTACCAGGCAGGGTTGCAAGGTTTGGTTCATGAGTCGGAAGGTTTCCATACTGGAAATGTCCACTCGCAGGCCGCGAAATTTCAACTGGAACTCTTTGGAGTAACCACGATGGCGGGAGATGCAGCCATATCCAGCCTCTACTAACATGATATTGACGGTATCGTAAGAAATGACGGTGCCAATGTGGATGATGATCTGGTCTAATACGTCATCCAGGTCTAAGGTGCTGTTGACGGCCGTTAAACTGTTTCGCAACGCCTCGGTGGTGGTCGTCAACTCATTGGCTCGTGCCAACGCATGTTTTAGCTCCCCGTTGGCCATTGCTAAAACTGTTTTGGTACGTTCATGTTCAGCAATTTCTTCCTTAAGAATTTCCTGGTCTATAAGTGATTGTTTAACGACGGCTTTTTCTTTGTCTATTCTCTCTGCCAACCAGCCCGATAAACTACTGATAAAGATTACCATGAGGTTCCCGGTGGCGTAATAAAGAAGGGAAACACCTTCTAACCAGTAGAGCAAAACAAGGTTGAGCATGGCGTAAATCAGGCCGGATAAAAAACCACCCCACCAGCCCAAAAGGTACCCGATGATGGCCAGTGGCACCGCAGAAGCTGCCGCAACTGTATTACCTATCTTAGGGTAGAGAAGGATAAAGATCAAGGGATAGGTTATATTCAACCCAGCAACTAAAACTATCTCTTGATATGAAAGGGTCTTCCGAAATTTAAACAATTTGAATAATTCCATCAGGTAATCAATAACTATCCCAATTTGTGGTGTTTGACGAATTTGAGTAACACAGCCAATACTAAAGCGAAGGACTCCCAATTTTTGTTTTTAGCAAATTAACAAACAATATGCTACTCATTAAACCTTATTAGAGGTAGTATGTTGGTCACAGAGAGATAGTTTACCAGTCACAATTACCCGTTTTCTGAAGGTGTAGAAATTG
>CAZPEJ010000180.1:0-1479 GCA_964585465.1 uncultured Ardenticatenaceae bacterium | reverse complement strand
ATTAAGAGGTCATAGCCGTTTTTGCACGGAGGAGTACGGGGTTAAAGCCCCGTGTTACCAAACTACGCCCTGTCAACAGGGCCTAGGGCTTGTGTAAAAACAAGTGTGTACGGCAAAAACAATGTTGCGCGTCACATGAGTTAATAAAGTGCGAATGTTTTGGCCTTTTCTAGTTGCCTGTACAACAAGCTGAGTTGGTTTCTCTCTTGGATAAGTGTTTGATACAGTCGGTCTATGTCGCTGGTATCTTCGACAATTAAGAGTAACCCTTTTTCCGGGTGGTTTTCCTCAACGGCCGTTATCTGAAACATCAGATAATCTATCTCGCCATTTACCTGTTCCCGGTTTACCTGCTCCAGTCGAAAAACAGACATCTTGCCGTATAAAACGGCTAACAATGTGGTCTCAGCCCCAACAAATTCCCATAAAACCTCAGTGATGAGTTTGCCGGTGAACTCTATGCGGGGTTGGCGCAAAACGGCAGCAAAGTTGGGCGAAACCAGGGTGATGGTCAAGTCAGGTGCCAGGTGGGCATAGACATAACGACGGTTCATCACCATCACCTGCGTGACATGGGCAGCCAACAGAGTGGCATCGGGGCTAACAGGGAGAATCATCGTTGCGCCTCAATTTTCTCAACAAGTTGCTGAAAAGCTTTTTCCACACCGGCCCCTGTTTTGGCACTGGTAAAAAACAGCGGGGCGGCAATGGTCTGGCTCATTTGGTAGAGTGAGTTTTGAAAAGCGGTGGGTTCTGTGAGTAAATCCTCTTTATTACCGATTAGAATTAAAACGGCCGTTGGGTTTAACGTCCGTATCTGTTGGGCATACGTTTCTACAATTTTTGCCGTTTCCGGCCGGGTGACATCACATACAATCAATGCCCCAGCCGCCCCGTGTAGATAGCTAGTTGTCATGCGGCTAAAATCATCTCCACCTGCCAGGTCCCAAATTAACAAGGTAAACAGGCTGTTCCGACGCACCATTGTTTTGCGCGAGATTTTTACCCCGATGCTGCTAAGGTATCTGTCATCAAACTTTTCCTCAACAAAACGACGCACCAGGCTGGTCTTTCCGACCGCAAAATCTCCTAATAAACAAATCTTTTTTTGAATGGGTGTCAATTTACTGCTCCTGTTTATGGAAAAGGTGTCACGATACCTGCGGGAATTGGCTCGTTTAGGCGTACCCCATAAGCAGGTACCCACCCGCGAGAAAAACCACCAGTGACACCGCTGGCTGTCCACACCACTTCTAACCAGGGGCCATAAGCCGCATATACGATCAATGCCGTGTTTTTGGGGATAGCTACCAACTGTGGGAATTGTAACCCTGGTTGTACCCGCACCCACACGTCCCGCGAGGTAATTGCGGCTGGCGGAGTGGGCGTAAGGGTGGGGGTAGGGGTTAAACTGGGGGTAAGGGTGACGGTTGGGCTGGGGGTGATGGTGGCTGTATGGGTGGGGGTGGCTGTTTGGGT
>CAZPEJ010000179.1:0-8778 GCA_964585465.1 uncultured Ardenticatenaceae bacterium | reverse complement strand
CGGTTTCACCAGCCACCTGCACAACGACGACCTCGGCCTCATCTACATGAACGCCCGCTACTACTTGCCAGGACTAGCCCGCTTCATCAGTGCCGACACCCTCGTCCCCAACCCCACCAACCCCCAATCCTTCAACCGCTATTCCTATGTTTTGAACTCTCCACTCAACTTTGTTGATCCTACTGGACATGGGGAATGTGATATTGAGGAAAATCTTGGTTGCAACGATATAGAACCACCTGACGGTTCAGAACCGCTCCCGGTTCTAAATCATAGGGGAGCTGATCAAACCATCATTCCAGGTTGGGAGCTTACTGAGGAGGAGCTATTCCTCCTGACCCTGGTAGTATTTGTAGAAAATCGAAATGCTACTTACACACGCGAAATGTTGAATCTATCAGCCTGGGCATACATAAACAATATCTCAACAAGCCCAAGACAAAGTGTTTACGAAGCTCTTAACGATGCCTCTAATACCTGGACGACAAATGAAACTTTTATAGAGAGTTTTAAAGATGATCCTGACATTGGTGAGCTTCCAGACGATCCAGCCGAGTATGAAGCATGGCTTCTAAGTATTGCGGAGAATTATATGAGTGGTTCAGATCGAATCTCAAATAATTTTCAGAAACTATTTAACGAAATACACAACAATGTTTACCACGATTGGCTTAAGCAAGGCACTAACTCCCTGGCCGATCCAACGCATGGATCTGTATTTGCCGTAAATCGAAATGCCAGTCAGACCTGGGAACTTGCGGCAACATTTGCCCACCATGCCCAAAGCGATCCTAATTTCAGTTATGTGATTTCACGATCTGCTGCTTATGACGGACAAAAAGTAGTAGTAGGTAATCGCCAATGTACATATAGTCAAGCGGTATGTCAATAAACTACTCACTACAGACTTTAAGGGAGAATATGATGAAACTTGATAGATCGTTGCAATTTCTAGTTGTTGTCATCATTGGCTTCTTTGTATTAATAAGTTGTCAATCTATAGATGTACCAATACAAACCGTTATAGAAAACTCAACAGTTACTTTAGCTACTCAACCAAGCAATATTCCTGCTACAGTCTCTCAAAATGAGACCATATCAGCATTTTCCTCTACAATTTCCTCTCCTACGCTTACCGAAACTCTGATACAAGAAACTCCCTTACCACCAATACCAGCAGTTGAAATAGCAGTTTCATTACCTCATACTCAAGTGAATCTAGGTCAGTTATACTTTTATGGTTATCCAGATTATGGGTGGTTTGAGCTAATTGCAAACAATACTTTACAAGGTTTAACTTTTGACAACTCGACTGAATATCAAAAACAATCTTCTTCTGAGTTGCTTGACGGCCCTGGGCAGAGTAAATACCTGGAATTTTCGCATTATTCAAACCAAATTGCTTTTTGGGGAGAAGCATCACAGGCGGGGCTTTGGATATCTGATCTCTCTTATCAAAACCCGCAACAGTTACTGATGGATTCTGTAGGAATTTATGTTCCAGAGAATACAAACCCTCAAGAAGAAATTAGGATTATTTGGTCCTCAGATGATCTACACATCTTCCTTTATCATCGGCACCAACCCGAATTAAGTCGTGTTTACCATCTGACAACAAATCAATCGGAAGAATGGTATTGGAACTGTGATTCAATAGTTTTTTCTTCAATGTCCGGTAGACTTGCTACCCTATGTCCTCAAATTGCTAATATCCCTTCAAGACAAAAAATGTATGCTATATTGGAATGGGGTGGGGAAATATGGTTTTCTGATACACTCCCAGGTGAAATATTTTTAACACCTTTGTTTGATGATACTGCACTTTGGCAGTGGTCTTCTAACGGGGAATTATTGGCCTATTTTGACCCAAAAGATACAGACGACCATTTGTTTATAGCTGATGCTCAAGGAAATATCCAGAAATTTCTCCCTGGTTCTTCGTTGTTTAAAGACTCAGAAGGGGAAGGGCATCAACCACAATATGATATTGAGATCTCACCTGACGAATCTCCGTTTGTGTGGGCTCAAGATGCTTCGGTTTTGTTAGTTAATGGCTTTGGACAACCCGATTATCCCTGCCCTCCATTTGTTACCCCTTTTAACCCAAATGTCTTTTATGTCTCATGGCCTTGTTGGCAGGCATTAAACGTAAATACAGGTAGTATTATTTGGACTGAGGCTAGTTTAGCAAAGAGTTTATCCTTAACAGAAAGTGGTGATGATCCAGTGAATATGGGCATTAGCGAGGTGACATTTGCCCCTGATGGACGGGTTATTGGGATTCATAGTTTTTACCCAGAACCTCGTATCATGGTTGTTAATTTGCAAACCTCCCAAGCAATTACTGTTTTCCGCTTTGATTCATTTAGCCATATTTATTGGGCAAAGTCGACCGAGAACTAAACCCTTTCTCATTATGATAAAGTCATTATCTTTTGCAGTTTTATTATGAATTGGCTTTCTTCAAGCAAATTGGTACAGATTATGTCATGCTGAAAGCATCTAGAGCGCGGTTGCGCTGTTCCAAATGTAAAGAAACAAGGCAGCAGCGTTAACCACGCTGTTGCCACTTAGTCAAGCCTTGTTTCTGAGTAACGAAGTGAAACATCTCTCTAGTACAGACACAAGGGATTCTCCCCCTTCGACCGGGCTCAGGACCGAAGACTTCGCTCAGACTCGTCCTGAGTTTATCGAAGGAATGACAGGTTTGAGACAACCTTTTGCTCGTCAAACAAAAGTGCAAACACGGTGATAAGGTATTCTCCGTCAATTTTTTCCTAAAATTCTGTTTTGGTATGGTCAACCCAGGAGCTATCCAGCGGGTAACATACACCCTGGCTGGTCAAACTATCGCCGTGTATGTCACCAATGACCCTGTTTCTGGTAACAACGGCTTTTTCTTTGTCATTAGCGACCACCTGGGCAGCACCAGTTTGTTGAGTACCACAGGGGGTTCAATAGTGAGCGGCAACACCAACCTGGGCCTCATTTACATGAACGCCAGATACTACTCCCCAGGACTAGCCCGTTTCATCAGTGGTTTGAAAAAGAGGGTGTGAAGCACGGTGAAATCACAAGCCCAGATTTCATGGGTGTGGTTCTTGAGGAAATCGCCCACACGAATCAGACCTAATTTCCTCTTGACAATTCTATTACCAATTTTTACAATCTAGCCAGACTAGACGGGAGGTATTTATGGTACATACCTGGCAGCTACAAGAAGCTAAAAACAAATTAAGCGAAGTGGTTGAGAAAGCTTTGACAGACGGCCCACAAGTTATTACCAAACGAGGCGTGGAAACAGCCATTGTGTTATCCTATACAGAATACCGCAGGATGCTTTCCAGTCAAAAAAAGCTTTCACAGTTTTTTCAGGATTCACCTCTGGCAGGCACTGACCTGGATTTAACGCGGGATACTAGCTCTATTCGCACCGATGTTGCTTTATGAAATACCTGTTAGATACCAATGTTATCTCTGAACTTATTTCTAAGCAGCCAAATCCGCAGGTCATGCAGTGGATTGACAACCTGGATCCGACTGCTGTGTATTTAAGCGTGATCACCGTGGGAGAATTACAAAAAGGCATTGAAAAGTTATCAGACTCTAAGCGTAAGGAGACTTTGCATCGCTGGCTGAATGATGATTTACTAGCTCGTTTTAGCGGCCAAATTTTTGTTCTGGATGTTCCTGTGATGCTAACCTGGGGTGCCCTGGTAGGGCGTATGGAGCGCATGGGTAGACCATTAGCTGCGCTCGATTCACTCATTGCAGCCTTGGCCCTCCATCACCACTGTTCTTTGGTCACCCGAAATGAAGCGGATTTTAAGGACACGGGTGTTACCATCATCAACCCCTGGCCCTTGTAAGGGTGAATTAACTCATCCGTTTATTTTTGACGAGAGGGAAATGCAACAAACGGCCGAATCTTGGCAGGATTCGGCCGTTTCATTTTGGCAAAACAAAATTGTAAATTTCACTTAACTTCGGTGGAGTAGAAACTGGTATCTTTACATGGGGGTAGAAACGGCCGTTTCTGCATCCATATAGATAATTATCAGGGCAAAAATAACCGAATAGTACATGTTATTTCTCGGCACCCAGACGAGAAATTTGCACCCAGCGAGCGTACAACCCCCGTCGCTCCCGTTCAGATAGCGGGTTCAAAAGCTCTCGTTTTAGTCGAGAGCTTTTTTGTTTGTCGAACCCGCGATCCCCTTTTTTGCAGGTCAGGTGTCCACCCGCGTCGCTCCCGCGTTCCAAATGGTAATTTTAGAACTTGTGAAACGGCCGTTTCTCACACCTACAACTAGCCTGAGTAAAACGGCCGTTTTCCTCCCCCACTTCACAATTAGCAGTTCACCATTCATAATTTACCATTAGAAACGGCCGTTTCCCCAAAATCTATCCCCCTTACACAATCGGCACGACTCAAATTCCACTTATCTGAAAACCCAACCAGAAAGAAAAGTTTTGCTTCCTTCAAGTTAGTGCGAATTTACAGATGCCTTAGATAACTACCACTGTTATAATTCCAGCATCAAGTCACTTAATACACAATGCACTTGATAAACAACAGACCCCAAACCCTTCCACCGTGTTAACACACATGGAAATCTCATATGTGATTTTTAGTAAGACAATTTAAACCCAGGAGAAATAAAATGGCGCGATTTTTGATGGTGCCGATCCATGCGGACGTTTTATGTTTGTTACATTCGCGTCAGGTCAACGGAAGCATGGTTGATTTTAGCCGTCTGCCATACTTTAATGGACATCAAGATATTCAAGCCAACAACCCCTATTTGAGCGAAAATATACTCGCCAAACCTTTTCAAAATGGCAATTTAACACTGCCTCCAGGTATTCATCTTCATTGGGACCTGCCAGACTCCCTTTCGCAACGTCATCATACAAAGTTAAGTAGCGGATTTCCGGCTACCCCCAACCGATGGCTGGTGATACGGCAAAATGATACTGAGTCTATGCAGTGGATAGTAGATAGCGATTATCTATACCCGCCTGGCACAGAAGCGGAAACTGGGAGCGTCTGTTACCCCCTACACTGCGACCAAACTTCATCTAACCCTCCTTTTCGTCGAATGGGGCGTACTCTCCCTTTAACTGCCTGGTTACAACGCAACCAGGCAGGTGAAGAGTATTTAACAGATTATCAGCAAAAATTAACGGCCGTTGGTTATGGCGACTTCACCTTTTCTTCTTTTTATCCCAATTGTTACAGTATCTTCGGTTTCCATGATGCTGCTCCACCGCCCCTAAATACTAACATAACCTATACAGTTATTGGGTGGTATCGTAACTCAGCAGACGATCCCCTTAACCAAATAACAAGTTGGGATGAAATTCATGCTATTTATCAGTGGATGACCAAAGATGAACAGGCTCTATTACCTGAGCAAACCATTGTTTACGGCCGTATTCAAATAACAACCACAGCCAGTTCCGAAAACAGCTATAAATCTACCCCCATCCAGGTAGCCATTGGCAATACTGCCACAGAAGCCCTTGCTGCCTTTCTGGCCTATACCCAAAACGATGGCTCCGAGCAAATACATCAACAGTTAGAAGACCAACTAGAATCCCTCCATTTGTTGCCAGAACTATCCCACCGCCAGATTGATACGGGGCCTAAATTCAAAGAGGCACGACATACCAAAGGGTTTCGGCCTGGCCATGGGGGCATCATTTGGGCTGTCAATCCGGTTTCTGTTACCTCTGCCAAAGCCGATGCTCTGCACGCCCAACAACAAATCACCTTGCCCGAAGAACTAGCCCACCAGTTGAATCAGCTAAACCTGGCACAGCAAAGTTATGATCAGGCTCACTTTGAAATTATTTCCTGGCGACAACGCATTTTTGCTGATTGGTATAAATATATGTTGTCGGCTTACCCAGAGGAAGATGAGCGCGATCTATATCCCGATATAGATCAAATCAAACAGTTTATTGAGCAATTTGATTTACTTCCCTTACAAGAGTTAGAAGAAGCAGCGGGTTTATTACCAAATCAAGATGATTTATTACAGGCCTGGCACTCTTTAACAACAAAACAAGAAGAAACCATATCACCCGCGCCCTCTAGCATAGCTAATCAAATCGTGAATTTAGGCAGGCTTGTAGCTGCTGCGTTAATTGATTTGCAATATATTCAACCAACAGATATTACAGATTGGCGCACCTTGATAACAGACTTACAAGGTGCTAATGAGCCAGTTTTCAACCCAATAAAAGCCGTTCTGCCACAAACGGAGATAAATGAACCCGCAAAGAAGCAGGTTATGGATCATCTCAATCAGATGATTGCCGATCCGACCCTTGTGTACCACCTCAATTTTCCCCAAAGTTCACCAGAAGCAGACCAACTGAAGGCGCAAAACCCAATAACCTGGTCTGCTGGGCAAAACGCACGCTACAACCGTCTTTTGTTGCAAGCTCATCTTCCTGGTTTGGCACGTCGGGCTGCCTATCAACTCCAGGCTGTGCCTGCCCCCCGTTTCTGGCAGCCAAACGAACCAGTTATTTTACTATCTGGGGATGCCACACAATCACCAGCACGTTTTAACCCAAACAACTCGTTTGAGTGTTATCTTTGTGAATTACCAGATGATGAGCCACAGAATCATGTTTCCACCTTGTTAGAGAAAGTGGAAACCCTTCCTTCTTTTCAAGACCCTGTGAAACAACAGCCCTGGAACCCCCTGTTTTTAGAATGGGAAGTGCAACTTTACCCTACCCGTGACAGTGGCAATCTCCATTCCAACCAGCGTGTTTATCTGCCTGACTTCATCACAACAAATTACGCTCTGGGCGAAAACGCGGTTGATTTGACACTCCGCACAGATCAGAATGAACAAATTCAGGTAAACCACCCTTATCACGGCCGAAGTTTGTTAAGCCCCCACGCTGTGCCAACACTCAAAAAACAAATTGATGACTTTTTAGCCAAACAAACACCAGGTGATGAGTTCTCACAACAGCTTTTGAAAATTGCCAACCAGTTGAATCAGGGGCCGCCCACATTGGCTCAAACCCTCAGTGGTTTTAATGATGCTTTACTGGGTCACAAACAAACATTTCAATTACCAATTGCCGATCCACTAGGGTTTCCAGAGTATCAGGCGTTTGCCACCACAGTGAACAAAGCTGTTGGGAACTACAACCGTGTTGCCCCGCAGCCAGAAAATGATTTTAACCCAATTCGGTCCGGGTTCCTTCGCCTGGCTCGGTTACGCCTTGTAGATACATTCGGTCAATTCCTGGATATTGAACCTGATACTGTTTTTGCGACAGATGTTATGAAAACCTCAGAACAATCTACCCTTGTCTGGCTACCGCCTCGCCTGGTTCAGCCAGCCTGTTTGAATCTGCGCTGGTTAGCGGCTGGTCATGGCCCAGGTCACGAGAAGGAGGAGGATAGAGATGATGTGGAAATGAATGCCCATCCAGCTACATCGCCTATCTGTGGCTGGCTGCTGACCAATGATTTGGATGGCAGTGTGATGGTGTATAACCAACAAGGTCAGATATTAGGGTTTCTACAAGGGGTTGATGCCCAGGTTTGTTGGCAGCAGGCGGTGGGAACGGCCGTTTCCACCCCCGTTGCTAACATTCCCAACCCACACCTGCGCCGCGTCGTCCAATACCTTCTCAACCTGTCGGAACCTGCCTTTCAGGATTTTATCACCGCCCTGGACACCGCCCTGGCAAATATAGACCCAGAAAGTTTTGCCGCACATCAAGACATAGCCTTGTTAATGGGACGGCCGTTAGCCATTGTGCGTGTTAGTACAGAACTAAAGCTACTGGGGTTATCAGCCATTAACCAGGATTGGACAACCTTCCGCCAGGATTTGCACACAGGTATCCGCGAGACTGACCAGTTCACTGATATTAAATTTCCGATACGTCTGGGAGAACACCGCCAGCTAAATGATGGGTTGGCTGGTTACTGGATTGAAGAGGCTCCAGATAAACTATCATCTGCCTTTTATGCCCCACAAAGTACCAGCCTGGAAGCCGAAGAGATTATCACCTATGCCAACCAGTCAGCAAACACGCTTAATTTACAGATGAGTTTCAATGATCCTGCCCAAATTGTCACCGTGTTAGTAGACCCGCGTGGGGTCGTTCATGCGACTACAGGCATCTTGCCCACTAAAACCATCGTCATTCCCCCAGATCAATACGCTCAAGCATTACAGGCAATGAGCGTTACCTTCTTCTCTGCCCCCATCTTAACACCCCGGCAAGAGGGTGAAATTGCCTTACCCTTGCCCAAAGAGGCAGGTTACACCTGGGCCTGGGTAGAAAAAACAGATAAAAACGCCTGGCATGATGGGGCAAAAATAGTAGATGTCAATCGCCAGGCACGGTTCAGTGGGCAACAAGAAATTCGGGAGGGGTGGTTACGTTTGCAAAAGTCACCTGCTAACAATGACGCTAATCGGTAAGTAGGGGCGTATGGCTATACGCCCCTACATGACACAAATTGATTGTTTTTGACCCGCGAAAACCCACCAAACCCGCGAAATCCGCGTTCCATTCAAAATCTGCAAAGATAGTGTACAGCCAGATCGGGCAATAAATGTAATCGCTTTATGAGGAGAGACAACAAATGTTAGACAATCGCATCGGCCAACTGATACAAAAAGCAACTAAAAAGGTAGTGAATGGAGGAAGTGGAAACCTGGTCAATATACATGTTGATACAGGTGACGATTCCCAACAATGGTTGCATGTAGATGTGGGGGATGGGTA
>CAZPEJ010000178.1:0-8789 GCA_964585465.1 uncultured Ardenticatenaceae bacterium | reverse complement strand
CCCCCAGAAAACACGGAATTTCGCCGATGTAGGGGGGAAGCTGTCAGCAGGGAAGCTGTCAGCCGTCAGCTATCAGCCGTCAGTAAGAAGCTGATAGCTAATAGCTGATAGCTGATAGCTAAAGGATTTTTTATGTTCAAGAAAATTTTGATTGCGAACCGGGGGGAGATTGCGGTGCGGATTGTGCGGGCGTGCCGTGAGATGGGCATTAACACCATTGCTTTGTATGAACCGTCAGACAGGGATTCGCTGCATGT
Source organism: uncultured Ardenticatenaceae bacterium (assembly GCA_964585465.1). Lineage (GTDB taxonomy): Bacteria > Chloroflexota > Anaerolineae > Promineifilales > Promineifilaceae > CAZPEJ01. The sequence continues at coordinate 8,532 of CAZPEJ010000178.1, read as the reverse complement.
GCGCCTGGCTGATGAGTGCGCTTTGATCAACTCTCCGGCGGAGTTTTTTAACCAGGAGCGCATTCTTGCCATTGCCCAGGAGCGTGGAGCAGATGCGATTCACCCTGGTTATGGCTTTTTGGCGGAAGAAGTGAGTTTTATCCGTGCTTGCGGCGAGGCAGGTATTACTTTTATTGGGCCATCGGCCGAGGTGGTGGAGGCGGTGCGGGATAAAATTGGGGCGTTGCAGAAGGCGCGACAGGCGGGTTTTCCTACTGTGACCCATTCGGCCGTTTCTTATGGCGAGTTTCAACTGGAAGCAATGCAGCTATCGGCCGATTCTCTGGGCTACCCATTGGTGATTAAGTCGTGCAGCGGCGGCCGGGGCATTGGGGAAAAGCTGGTGCGTTCGACTGAAAAGTTGGAAGAAACCGTGCGCCGCGCCCAGGCCGAAGCCCAGGCGGTGTATAGTGACCGCCAGGTGTATCTGGAAAAAGCCATCCTGCCTGCTCATCAAGTGAATGTGCAAATTGTGGCGGACAAATACGGCCGTATGGTGCATCTGGGTGAACGAGAAGGGTCGTTGCAGGTGAGCAATCGTAAACTGGTCGAGGAATCCCCTGCCCCTTGCCTCTCAGATGAACAGCGCAAACGTCTCTGGCAAACCGCCCTGGAACTGGCGCAGCTTTTTGGTTATCAAAACGTTGGCACAGTGGAATTTTTGGTGGACAAAAACGGGCAATTTTATTTTGCCGAGTTTAAGTCCCGTTTGCAAGTGGAACACCCATTAACTGAAATGATGACCAAAGTGAACCTGGTACGTGAGCAGATTCGGGTAGCGGCAGGTGAACCCTTGGCCTGGACACAAGAACAAATTCCCTTTTTTGGTCATGCCATGTTGTGTCGCATCAGCGCGGAAGACCCCTGGAACGGCTATTTGCCCAGCCCTGGACGGCTGCGGCGGGTGCGCTGGCCGGGGGGGTACTGTGTGCGGGTGGATAGTTATGTGCAAAGTGGTAGTGATATTCCGGGGGCGTATGACCCGTTGATTGCCAAATTGACGGTGTGGGGGAATGACCGGCAAACCTGTTTTCTGCGGATGCGTTGCGCTCTGGAGGATACTAAACTGGTGGGAACTCCCACCAACCTGCCGTTGTTACAGCAGCTTTTCCATGCCCACGATTTTGCCGCCGGGCAGTATGATACCGAATTTTTGTTGCATCCTTTTGAGGCGAATGACCGACCAGATGATTATTTTCGGGATTTGGCGGCGATAACGGCCGTTCTCTATCTGCGCCGTAACCAGACGTTCCAACCTACCGTGCCGGAACGCCTGCGCGGTGGGTGGCATCGGGCGAGTAGGGACTATTGAGTACCCAGTACTCAGTGGACAGTGGACAGTGGACAGTGAACAGTGAGCAGTGGACGGTGAACGGTGGGCAGTGAGCGGGTGATAAAGATGACGAAATTAATTACGACGATTGAGAATCATACCTTTGAAGTGGAGGTGGGTTGGATAGATTCGCATACGGAGGAGTTGACGGTGCGGGTGAATGGGCAGTTGGTGCGGGTGCGGGTGCCAGATTGGCAAGTGCCGTTGGAGGAAGTGGAGTGGATGGTGGTATCGGAACGGCCGTATGAGATTGTGTTTGATCCTGATTTGCACTGGATTAAAGCATATTGTGGCATTCACCGCATTGATGTTCGTGACCAGGAAGCGGCCGTAGCTCGCCCCCAAAGCAGAGACGGCCGGGTAAAAGCTCCTATTCCCGGCCTGATTACCCGTTTGTTGGTGCAGGTTGGCGAAGTAGTTGAATCGGGGCAACCTTTGATGGTGTTGGAAGCCATGAAGATGGAAAACGAAATTCGTGCTACCCAAAACGGTACGGTTAAAACCGTGCATGTGACCCCAGGGCAAAGCGTTATTCGTAATGAAGTGTTGGCGGAAATTGGGTGAGGGGAGGGAAGCGTGAAACGTAAAGCGTGAAACGGCTTAATTCCGATCATGTCTACTCTATAAATGGGGGTTTAACTGCCTTTTAGCTGGCTGAAGCCAGCGTCGTTGGTAACACGGCTATTGAGGGTGGTGAAATAAACGGCCGTTTAATGGATAAAAGTAGGGTTGCACCGGTATAATCCCTTGCCATGATTGAACAACGGGTGTGTATTGTTGGGGCGGGGTTGATGGGCGGGTCGCTGGCCCTGGTTTTGCGGCCGTTTCTCACCCACCTCATCCTGGTAGACACAAACCCCGAAACGATAACGGCCGTTCGTCCATTGGCCGATGTGGCAACGGCCGATTTTGCTACCGGTCTGCACAGTGCCGATTGGCTCATCCTGGCTACCCCCACCCGCACCACCCTGCACCTCCTGAGCCTGTTACCCACCTTAAAACCAGAAGGTTGCTGCGTGTTAGACCTGAGCAGCACCAAAACAGACATCTGCCAAGTCATGTCCCAACTACCACCCGTTTTTCAGGCCATTGGCGGGCATCCCATGTGTGGCAAAGAAACCTCAGGGTTTGCCGCCGCCACACCCCAACTGTATCAACACCAGACCTTTATCTTGTGCCGCACCGCTCGCACCACCCCCGCCCTGGAAACCGCAACGCTGGCATTTATCCAGTTGTTGGGGGCTATCCCCCTTTTTCTACCGGCTGATACCCATGATGAATTGATGGCCGCCGTCAGCCATTTACCTTATCTAGTTTCGGCCGTTTTGATGCAAACGGCGGCTGCACTGCACCAGGAACAAACCTGGCGGGTGAGCGCATCTGGTTTCCGCGATACGGCCCGTTTGGCTGGTTCTAACCCGCACATGATGTTAGATATTTTGTTGACCAACCAAACGGCCGTTTTATCCCAGCTAGAATCATTCCAAACCCACCTGAGCCAGTTACACACCCTGTTACAAACCAAAGACGAAACTGGCCTGGCTGCCTGGCTGGCGCAAACCCAACAGCAATACCTGGCTTATCGCCAAACAAAAACACCTGATAATGATATAGGGGCACAGCGTGTCACGGAGGACACACAGAGTTTCACAGAAAGGTAAAAACCGAGACCCCCGCTGTGTTCCAAATCTGCCCCGCAAAATGGGCGACTTTGGTCTGTATCTTGCGTCTTTGGTTGTAGGTATAATGTGATGCGATACTGGCAAAGGTGACATTGTTTATGGTAATACCAACCAAATTAACTCTGGCAAAACAGTACCTGGTTGTCAGTTTGCTGGTGACGCTGGCGGGGATGGTGATTATTGGCACTTGGGTAGCACAACAAATTGAACAAGGGGTCATTGCCCGCACGGCCGCTTTGACCGCCCTCTACGTAGATAGTTTTATTACCCCTCATCTGCAAAGCCTCGACCTCTCCCACAATACGTTGAACGAGGCTGATGTTTTTGCCCTGAAAAGCCTGTTAAGCGATACTCCCCTGGGACAAGAAATTGTCTCTTTTAAGGTTTGGTCTACCAACGGCACCATTATTTATAGCGCAACCCGTGAGTTAATCGGCCGTCAACTTCCCCCCAGCGATGGTTTACTTCGCTCTTTAGATGGAGAAATTGTCAGCGAGATTAGCAACCTGGACGAACCCGAACAAGCCCACGAACGGCAATTTGGTGATACCCTGATTGAAACCTACGCCCCGATCCGCAACGCCCAAAGCGGAGAAATTATCGCCATTTCTGAGTTTTACCAGATGCCCGATAGTTTGCAGGCAGAGATTCGCAACTCCCAATACCAAAGCTGGCTGGCTGTTGCCTCTGTGATGTTAAGCATCTATCTCATCCTCACCGGGTTAGTCGGCCGGGCCAGCCGTTTGTTAATCAGTCAACAAGACCAGTTACACCATACGGTTGAGCAGTTGCACACGCTATTGGAACAAAACCAACGGCTCAATGAACGGGTACGGCGGGCAGCCGCACGCACCACTACCTTAAATGAACAATATCTGCGGCGCATTTCGGCCGATTTACACGACGGCCCGGCACAGGATTTGGCGTTGGCTTTGCTGCGGGTAGATTGCCTGGAAACACCCTGCCGCGACACCTCGCCCGAAGCCGTGAACGATTTCAACATTGTGCGTCAGGCAATTCAATCTTCGTTAAATGAGTTACGTACTATTTCGGCCGGGCTGCGCCTGCCCGAAATTGAGGATGTTTCCCCCGGCGAAATTGTGCGGCGGGCTGTGCGCGATTATGAATACAAAACACAACGTTCAGTCAAAGTGACGCTGAAAGAGTTGCCGCATGAAATCCCCTGTTCGGTCAAAATGACCCTTTATCGGGTGTTAAAAGAGGCTTTGAATAATGGGTATCGCCATGCCGAAGGAAAAAACCAGACCGTTGTGGCTGGTACGGAAAAGAATTACCTCACCCTGCAAATCAGCGACGAGGGGCCGGGGTTTGATATAACGGCCGTTCCGCAAAATGGTCATCTGGGGTTGGTGGGAATGCAGGAGCGGATCGAAATTTTGGGCGGGCGATTCCACATTCAAAGTTCCCCCGATCAAGGCACTACCCTCCACGTTGCCCTGCCTGTCACGTTTTCCGAGGTGTTGGATGAGTGAACCAATTCGGGTTCTAATTTGTGACGACCACCCCCTATTTCGGGAAGGTGTAGCTCACTCCCTTTCCCACGATGCCGGGCTGACCGTGGTAGCCCAGGCCAGCAGTGGCGAAGAAGCATATAAACTGGTGTCTGAACTACTGCCAGATATTTTGCTGATGGATGTTACCATGGCTGGCGAGGGGGGCCTGGCGGCCACACGGCGAATCGCCTCTGCCTGGCCCATTGTCCGCATTATCATGTTGACTGTTTCGGAAGATGAAGATACGTTGATGAGTGCCCTACGTGCCGGGGCCAAAGGATACGTATTAAAAGGGGTTTCATCACGAGAGTTACTCAACGCTGTTCACATTGTCGCCGAAGGGCATGTGTACATCTCCCCGGCCCTTGCCAGCAGCATCCTGGTAGAAATGACTTCGCAGGATCAATCTGACCCGATGAATAGCCTGACAGAGCGCGAACGGGAAATTTTGGCTCTGGTGGCCAATGGCCTGACAAACCGGGAAATTGGTAACAAGTTACATCTGGCAGAAAAAACTATCAAACATTACATGACCAATGTTTTGCAAAAGTTACAAGTCCGCAGCCGCGTGGAAGCAGCCTTGCTGGTTCAGAAACGTGGGTTGTAGGGTGTTTTTAATACGGCCGTTTCCCCACCTCACAAACGGCCGTTCCCCCCGGCAACCGATGACGGTTCGTTGCAATCCAACGGTAAAGCCACTCTTCTAACTGGCGAAACCCCGGTAACCGATACAGATATGTCAATGGTCTGGCCCACCACACCCCACGCATCACCCGGTTAGCTGCCTCCGCCCCACCGCTCAAACGGCCGTTACCCTCCACAAACCATATCTGCCGCATCCCATCTTCATCCGACAAACCCAACGCCGCCATACGCTCTGGAATTGCCTGCCAGGGCTGGTACTCCATCTCCGTTTTCACCCACGTCTGCACCAGACGGACGGTTTTTACTCAGAACCCGCAATCCCCATCATAAATCAATAAAGGTTTCATAGTTGGTACGTGATGTTCTCTAAAAAACTGTATTGTCATGCGGGTATTGTAAACCAGGTATAACCAGAATAGAAGTGACGCATCTTCTGTTTTGCGCTATATTCTCGCCACCGTCAGGTTCGTAGTTCTGGCTTCAGCCGGAAAACCCGCTCAAGTGGGAGCGACGAACGGAGATAACTACGCTTAAGGAGGCCTCCCATGATGATTATCCCTCTCGGCGACGACAACAGCGATTTGCGTCGGCCCGCCATTGTGAATTATATATTGATTGCCATTAACATTTTGGTTTTTGTTTTTTTTCAGGGGTTGGGTGGCAACACCAACTTCACCTATGCCTTTTCCACCGTGCCAGAGGAGATTGTCACTGGAGAAGACCTGGTAACGGAGGATCAGGTCGTGAATATCCCCAATTACGGCCGTGTTACCATCCCCGGCCTGCGCCCCACCCCCATCTCCGTTTACATTACCCTGCTCACCTCCATGTTTATGCACGGCAGTCTGCTCCACATTGGCGGCAATATGCTTTACCTGTGGATTTTTGGGGATAACCTGGAAGATCGCATGGGACACGGCCGTTATCTCTCCTTTTACCTCTTGTGTGGGTTATTGGCCTCCCTCTCTCACGTTGCGCTCACCGTTTTTATGGGGCAAGACACCCAGGTGCCCAGTTTAGGCGCATCTGGGGCCATTGCCGGAGCATTGGGGGGATACATGCTGCTCTTTCCCCAACGGCGAGTACGGGTTATTTTCTTGCGAATGTTGACCAATGTCCCGGCCGTTGTGGCGGTGGGTTTCTGGTTTGTGCTGCAAATTTTTGGCGGATTGGGCACGTTATCTGGAGAATCGGGTGGCGTAGCGTATGCTGCTCACATCGGCGGCTTTATTGCTGGTTTTTTGCTGGTAAAACTATTTGCCAGGCCAGAACAAGACCAGTGGCAAAATCGGCCGTATTAAATTCTTTGGTAACGATTCACTGCAAAGGCGCAAAGGGTGCAAAGAAAAGAGAAAACCTTTGTGTTCTTTGCGGTTAAATCCCAGAGGGACTGAACCATTACATTCTTTCACACGTTACCCAACAAGGTTTATCGGAAATAAAGTTTCTCGCGCCGGGACACAGCGAGTTTTCCCTCTCAGCGTTTCTGCACAACAATCCCATCTACTCATCCAACAACACAAACGGGGCCTGAATAACGGCCGAATTACGGCGAAATGGGACATCTGGGCCATCTGGATATTCAAACGTGCCAATCTCCCCCGCATCCAGGTGCAGGACAGCATGTAATATCGCCGTTGTTTGGGTGGTCTCAATCACCACCTGCACATGCCGATTCACTCCGGCTGTCAACAACGCGGCGCCAACAATCTCCCCCAACTCCCCGTCCACATCCGTATAAATCACCAACCAACCCGCCGCCTCTACCACCGCCACCGGCACCAGCACCCCATTTTCTGACAACGACTGGTCTTGGGTTAATAAGTAGTTGCCAGCATTTAGCCGAAACGGGGTCGGCACAACCAACCGCCCCTGGTAAGAAAGGGCCGGGTCGCTACGCGGGAAGTCAAATTCACCTACTGGGTCTACGTCCTGGTGAATTTGTACATACAACGGGTTGGTAACGGCCGATTCCTGCACCGCCACCACCACCTGTTCATTCAACCCATCCACCAACGGGGCAAACCCGATAATCAACCCAGGCTGACCGCCATTATCAGCCAAAATCGCCGCCCAGCCCGGCCCGTTGTTAATCACCCGGTCTATTACCACCGTTTCATTCACCATCGGCTGGTCAAAAATCAACACATCGGGTGGCAATGTGGCGCGGAAGGTGGCCGCCACTACCTGCCCACTCACCAGCACCGGCACATCCTCACCAGGGATATCCAACAGATGGGAACGGCCGTTATCCTGATACAACACCACATGCAGCAACGGTGTCGCCTCGCGCCAGGGGATCACCACCACCACCTCGTCGTTTTGCCCGGCCGCAACGGCCGAAAACCCCAATACCCCCCCTGGCTGGCCTGCTGCATCCGCCTGAACCAACAGCCAGCCATCCGCCAGGGCAAATACACCCCCCACCCGCAACACCCCATCCTCTAAAATCTCCTGGTCAGCCACCGTAATTTCTGGCAGGGAAACCTGTAACTGCACCGTAAACTGTGAAGAGACAACGGCCGAAAGGTGTTGCACCGGTTCATCTATACCCGGAAACTCAAACTCACCCACCCGACCACTATCTTCATGCAAAATAGCCGTCATCACGTCCGTCGCTTGCAGCGGGTCTATGGTCACAGTGACATCTTGCACAGTGCCGGGGGGAACGGCCGTATACCCCAAAACCTCGGCCACTGTGCCATTTCGCACGGCATGAATCACCAGCCAACCCGGTTCCAAAGCCGTGACAGTGGAAATGGTTAAACGGCCGTTATCGGTCAACGGTTGGCTGGCAGCAGCGACCATTGGTAATATGGGGGTGGGGCTGGGGGCCGGAGTGCGTGTGGCGGTGGGGGCCGGAGTGCGTGTGGCGGTCAAGGTCGCCGGGGGAGGCGTGGGGGTAACGGCCGTTGGTGTGGTAACCGATTGGCGATTACAAGCCATCAGGCCCAGACATAAACAAAAACTCATAAAAAAAGACAACCGATAAAAACCAAATATCAATGCGTTCATCTTAAAATGCGATTGTAAGCCCCTTTGCCCAAAACCCCAAACATTCCGGATCGCACGGTGTTCATCTGCACGGTGTTCAAACAGTTACACGGTGTTCAAACACCGTGCTACGAAACAACGCCCTGTAAACAGGGCTAAACCAGTCGCCAGACTAGCTGGCTGAAGCCAGCGTCGTTTCTAGCACGGTCATTGATGACCGTGCTTTCCGGTAAAGTCATGTTTTGCGTAATTGATGATACGTCTCACCTATTCCGCACGGTGTTCAAACACCGTGCTACGAAACAACGCCCTGTAAACAGGGCTA
>CAZPEJ010000177.1:0-8790 GCA_964585465.1 uncultured Ardenticatenaceae bacterium | reverse complement strand
TCACGGCAGCCCCCACCCTGGCTGTGCCGCCCCCTACTGGCAATGTGGACATCCCACCCTATGCTGCCAGCGCGTGTAGCGACAAATACCCTTGCAATGATGACCAAACCGCCTGGGAAACCCGTATCCAGGTGCCCACAGGTTTCACGGTTGAGTATTACGGCCGGGTCGAAGCAGCTCCCACCAGCATCACCTTTGGCCCAGATGGGCTGCTCTACATCGCCACCATGCAAGGCAACATCTACAAAATGAACAGTTCCGGCAGCGTTACCCTCTATGTCAGCGGCTTCCTCATCCCTACAGGCATCGCCTTCCAACCTGGCACCGACAAACTATACGTCTCTAGCCGGGTATTAGACCTAAATGTAGGTGGCGAGGCCAAACTCTCCTATGTGCAAAACGGTGGTGTGACGGATGTGATTCGGGGGCTGCCTTGTTGTTATACCAGTTATCACTCTGCCAATGGCATCGCTTTTGCTGCCGACGGTTTTGGTTATGTAGGGGTGGGAGGGCGGGCCGATCATGGTGAAATCCTGGAAGGGGCAAATGCCGGGCAGCAAGACACCCTACACCCTCTGGAAGCCTCCATTTTGCGCTTCAGCCCCGATGGCAGCAGCGTCAGCGTCTATGCCACTGGGTTCCGCAACCCCTACGACATCGCCTGGGATAGTAATGGGCAGTTGTGGGCCACTGACAACACCCCCGACTTTGACCCCCCAGAACGGTTGCACCGTGTCGCCCCTGGCGGCCTTCACGGCTACCCATATTACGACTGTGATGTTTGTTTTGCCCCACCAGTCGGTGTCACCGTCATTCCGCCACTGGTCACTTTTGCCCCCAGTTCCTCACCCGCTGGAGTCGCCGCCTATCTGGGCAGCCAGTTCCCAGGTTACTATAACAGCCTCTTTGTCACTTTGTGGAGCGCATTTCAGGGGGCACAAAAAGTGATGCAAATTGGCCCAGGAGGTTCAGCCCCCAGCAACTTTGCCACCGGGTTCGCAGCCCCCATTGACGTAACGGTTGGGCCAGATGGCAGCCTCTTTGTGGCAGATTGGGCAACGGGCATCATCTTCAAAATCAGTTATACTGGGTGAGGGGGAATTAGCTGTTAGCGATCAGCTATCAGCGATTAGCTTTCAGCTATCAGCTTTTAGCGGAGAGGTCTTCCCCACTGCTTACTGTTTACTGTTCACTGCTTACTGTTCACTGTTTACTGCTTACTGCTTACCGCTTACTGCACCTACTGATTCTGAGGAGATTATCATGCTCAACCAATTGATTAGCCGAATTCGCCGCAATCATGGCCTGGAACACGCCACAATTCATGTTTTGAGTGAAAAATATAAAAACTTTAGTGCTCAGGGAAACTCGAATCACACCGGGTTTTATTTGAACATTTACGGCAATATCTCCGAAGAAGCGGTCTATAACGCAGTGGAAGAGGCGTACCACCGCATGAAAAAAGGGGAGGATCAACTGGCTGTTCACCCCAATTGTGGCACGGTGCTGCTGACCACCGCCACCATGGCAACATTGGCGGCTCAAGCCACCTTTTCGTTGGAACAACGGCGGCAGCGCAGTTCCGAGATGAATCCCGGCATTTTCCTGAATGCACTACCTTCGGCAATTCTGGCGGTGGTGGTGGCTTTGATTGTTTCCCGGCCGGTAGGTATCTATTTGCAAGCCCACTACACCACTGAAGGGGATTTGGGGGAAATGCAACTGTTACGAATGCAAAAAATTCAACCCTCCCTGATAACCCGTTTGTTCCAACTACTGCTAACAGGTGGTACCCCCGGCCTCAAGGCCACCGCTTACAAAATTGAAACGGTTGGGTAAACGGCCAGTAACCATACCGCATAAGGTCATCAATTGACGTTCTGCTGAAAGAAATTAGAGATTGGAGATTGGAAAACCTCTAATCTCAATGAAAGTGTCAATTGATGCCCTCTGTGAATGTAATTATGTTTTACCTGTTTCACGGTGATGACGAACATTCGCAAAAGGAGACGTTGGCAGATTTGATCGCCAAATTGGGTGATCCGGCCATGTTGGAGTTGAATACGACCCGTTTTGAGGGGGCCGTACCCATCAGCAGCTTACGACAGGCATGTTCGGCCGTTCCTTTTTTGGCAAAAGCGCGCCTGGTCATCGTCAAAGGGTTGTTTGCCACCAACCCGACCAAAGCAGTTTTAGATGAGCTGGTTGTTTTTTTGCCCACTTTGCCAGAAACCACACGCCTTATTTTCCTGGAATCAGACACCCTGCGCGAAACCCATGCCATTGTCAAACTGGCTCAAGCCGAGAAAATGGGTTATGTAAAACTATTTAATCGCCCGGAGGGGTTTGCTTTGGAGAAGTGGATACGGGAGCGGGTGGAGGAGAAAAACGGCCGAATCGCCCCTGCCGCCATCCACCTGCTCATTACCAACATCGGCAACCAGTTACAAATTCTGGAAAACGAAATTGAAAAATTACTGCTATACAAATTGAATGGGGTCATAGAAACGGCCGATGTGCATTTACTCTGTCCTTATGTAGCCGAATCTAGCATCTTCGACCTGGTAGATGCCCTGGGCGGGCGCAACAGCAAAAAAGCGGCCTTGCTGCTACAACAAAAGTTCCTGGATGGCACAGACCCTTTTTACATCTTTTCCATGTTTGTGCGCCAGTTTCGCCTGTTAATTCAGGTCAAAGAGTTAGCTGACAATGGGCAACGGCCCGCCGTTATTGCCAAAGAGCTAAAAATGCACAATTTTGTGGTAGAAAAGCTGTTCCGCCAGGGGCAGCAGTTTAACATGGGGCAGTTGGAGCAAATTTATCGCCATTTGTTGGACATAGACGTAGGGGTAAAAACGGGGCGCAACGAAATGACCACAGCCCTCAACTTGTTTGCCGCCAGCCTAACCGTGAATTAAATCGTTAAAAACATATGGCTTTTTGGGAACTCAGGGAGTTGACAACCAATGAAACGTGATGCGTAAAACGTGACCATAGAGCGTTCATGTTTCACGTTTTACGTTTCACAGCAAACCCCATAAAATCCAAAAGACTCAAACATATTAGCTATGGAGGTTTATCGAATGAATCGTTTAAGAGGTTTATTGTTAATAGGATGTCTGACCTTGATGGTTTTGGCAGCTTCTGGGCCTTCGGCCGGGGCGGCAAAAGCGGTGCAATACGGCCGTTATATTCGTATCCCGTCAGACTCCTTCAATCAAATTGATTCCCTGGCCTTAACCCCGCTAGTGGCAGAGGATTATGGCACATTTCGCTGGTTGCAACTGAGCGAAACAGATTACGCCAAACTGGTAGCATCTGGCGCAGCTTTCACCGAGGATGTAGACGGAGGAAAGGTGCAGGTCATGGAGTATCTTTTTGATCCGGCCCTGGGCGAACCAGCGATTGCACCCCACCTGCGAGCCGATGAAAGTGGGGCCGGGTTTTATCTGATTCAACTGATTGGCCCCACTAAAGATGAATGGTTAGACGGGATTCGGGCGGCGGGGTTGCCCATTTTACAATACTACCCGCACAACAGTTTCCTCACCTGGGGCCGGGCCGAACAGCTTAACGCCATCGCCAATCAACAGTTTGTGCGCTGGGCAGGGGTTTTCCATCCAGCTTATAAGATGCACCAGGATTTATTGGGCAGAAACGGCCGTATTTCCAACGTAGACATCATGTTTTATAACGACGGCCACATCAGTGACACCCTGAGAACCATCCAGATCCTTGGTGGAAACATCCTGCAATACTACCCCTCCCAACCAGACAAAACATTTTACGATGCTATTGTCCAGATAGATGCCACCCGGCTGGATCAACTGGCACACCTAAATACCGTTTTATGGTTCGGTTATGCCAGCCCCGTACCTGTATTAGACGATGAAATGTCCTCCCAGATTGTGGCGGGCAACCACCCTGGCGGCATCCCTGTCACGGGTTACGCCGCCCACCTGGCCGAGTTGGGAGTAGATGGCAGTGGGGTTATCTGGGCTGTGATTGACACCGGCGTAGACTACAATCACCCAGACCTCGGCTCTCACATTGTGGGTGGTTACAGCTTTCCTGGTGCCTGCAACCCGGCCGGGCAACCCGGTAGCGACTGTTCAGGTGGCGGGCACGGCACCCATGTGGCTGGCATCGTGGGTGGGGATGCAACGGCCGGTTTTATGGATGGGTTAGGGTTTCTCTATGGCCTGGGCATTGCCCCAGCATATAGCATCTTTGCCATGAACTCCCTTTCCGCCCCATCCTGGCCGCCTGCTGGCGGGTGGCAAGAGCATAGCCGACAAGCCATCTTGGGCAACGCCATTGGCGGCAACAACTCCTGGACAACCGGTGAAGGGACGGCTCATGGGTACCAAGCCTCTGAACGTACCCATGACTTGATGGTGCGCGATGGCAACTTTGGTACAACCACCGTTGCCGAACCATTTATTGAAGTTTTTTCCGCAGGCAACAGCGGCCCAGGGGCATTTACCCTAACCGCCCCGAAAGAAGGGAAAAACTTGATTGTTGTTGCCAGTAGCATGAATTATCGAGTGGGGAATATCAACAATATCTCCTCCTTTAGCAGTCGTGGCCCCTCTGTAGACGGCCGTTTTGTTCCCACCGTCACAGCCCCCGGCGAACAAATCGCTTCTGCCCGCAACGATTTAGGGGGCAGTTGCTCGACACCCATTGGCGGCACCAACAACTTGTACGCTTTTTGTTCTGGCACCAGCATGGCTGCCCCCCAGGTCTCTGGGGCCATCGTATTGCTCACCGAATGGTGGCGTGCCTTTAACACCGGGGCCAACCCCAGCCCGGCTATGGCAAAAGCGTTGTTAGTTAATGGGGCGGTAGATATGGGAACGGCCGATATTCCTAACTTTAACGAAGGATGGGGGCGCATCAACATCACCAACATCATCTCCCCGTCTGTAGAGGTAGCTTACCGGGATCAGCTCGACGTGTTTGCCAATACCGGCGAACAGTTCCAATGGGATATTACCGTTCCCGATCCCTCTAAACCATTAAAAATTACCATCGCCTGGACAGATGCGCCCGGAGCCGTTGGGGCTAACCCGGCCCTGGTAAACAACCTGCACCTGACTGTCGTCAACAATGGCAATACCTATCTGGGCAATCGGTTCTCGGCGGGCTGGTCTATTACCGGCGGCACAGCCGACAATCTGAACAACCTGGAAAATGTATACATCCAAAACCCTGACTCCACTGCAACAGTTACCGTGAGTGCCGCCAGCATCAATGGGGATGGCATCCCTTACAACGCTGATACCACCGATCAGGACTTTGTTGTGGTTTGTTCAAACTGCTCTTTTGGGTTTGTCCCCACCTACGGGGTAGATTTGTCGGGGGATGAAACGGCAGCAGCAGAATTAGGGCAGGTTGTCACCTATACCGTAGCCATTGAAAACAGTGGCAATATGTCCGATACCTTTGATTTGTCGCTGAGTGGGAATAGCTGGGAAAGTGTGTTGTCTACAACGGCCGTTACCCTGACAGCGGGTTCTACGTCTTTCTTTGACGTGTGGGTCACAATCCCGGCCGATGTCCCTGTTTGGAGCAGTGACACAGCCACTATCACGGCCACTTCACAAGGCGACCCGACGGAAAGTGATTCGGCCGTTTTGACCACCACCGCTGCCCCCACCTATGGCCTGGAACTCTCGGCCAGCGCAGCCCTGAGTGGCACGGCTGGCTCCACCGTTACTTACACCCTCTACCTGACAAACACTGGCAACTTCACCGACACCTACAACCTGGAAGCGGTTGGGGAGTGGGGTGTCACACTCGACCCCACCGTTACAGTGGCCGAGGGAGAGAGCGGCAGTTTTACCGTCTGGGTAGAAATTCCCATCTCTGCCACAGTCGGCAGCAGCAGCGTGATAACTGTCACCGTCACCTCACAAGGGGATGACCAGGTGAATGGGTCAACAACCCTGACTACCTCGGTCATTCCAACTGTTTACAAATTGTACTTACCCACCGTGCGGCGAGACGATTAACTGGTTATGGGGAGAAACGGCCGTTTCTCCCCATCCATTAAAGTTTAGTAACTGTTCAGCCTCTCTGGGATTTAACCGCAAAGGACGCAAAGAACACAAAGGTTTTCTCTTGTCTTTGCGCCTTTGCGCCTTTGCGGTGAATCGTTACCGTTCAGGTAATTACCTCAATTCCTAAAAACAATTGGCAGGTATAGATGAGTGCCAACAAAGGTTTGCCCCTGCACCACATTATTGTGCATTTCTAGCTCAGTGGTAGGAATCCCAATTTCGGCCGTGCTGGTCAAGTAGGAAAACGGTGTAGCAGCTACAGAAACCGTACCAGTCAATACAATCGTGAATTCTCCGCTTTTAGCTGGTAAACTCCCCAACTCCCACGTCAAAACAGAGCCATTCACCGAAGTAGGCGGTATCGTGGCTGCTACAAAACCAATATCTGATGGCAAAGTATAGGTGATGAGCGTATTTTGTGAGGTGGCCCCACCCTGGTTGCCATACGTGAGGGTGTGAAAGGTATCCTCACCCGCAAGAGCGGCCGTTGTATCTACATCCACCCATATATCAGGATAAGTGGAACCCAAAGTAACCTCATCAATATAAGCCCAGACAACAGGTTGGTCGCCTTCTTGGTAAAGCGAGAATGTCACGGTCACAGTTTCCCCTGACCAGGCAGACACGTCAACCCATTCGTGCTCCCACCCATTAGTAGGTGTATTGAAATTGAGAACCTCTGTGTTTACAGAACCATCATCTATCTGCACCGTCAATGACGAAGAACTCCCGGCCGACACACCATACAACTGATGTATAAAAGAAAGTATGGGGGTTGAAGCGGTTATGGGCACTATAACAACCTGTGAAAGGTTAGAATCCCCACTCAATTCTGCCACCTTCACATAGGTGTTATCAAATGGTTCATCACTTTGACCTAGAAAAGCAGCATATTGCCCGGTATGCGACACGGAGGTTGTAATAGTCGCTGGGTATGTGCCACCAGCTGACCATTCTGGGGCCAAACTGCCGGTCTCAAAACCCCAGTTGAGCATGGTATTATCACTGGGTGGCAAAACGGCTTCGACAAAAGCATCTTGTTCTGGGGGAAATTGGGTGTCGGGCAATGTGCCGTAGGTTTCTTTGCCCCAGGCAACCGTGTAAGTTGCGGCATCTGTGGCTACATAAGCTGCATAATCTCCCTCCGCGTCACTTAAAACAGGGGAAAGAGCAGCAGGGGTGGTGGTGATAACGGCCGTTTCTATAGGCGTTCCGGTATTGTCCCACACAAAACCCGTAATCCCCCAGGTGTAAATCGTGGTAGTGGTATCCCCATCCCCACCTGGCCAATCCTCAAGGTTCCCAACATTATCAATTGCCCGCGAACGGAATGAGTAGGTTTCACCTGGAGTCACAGTTAGATCACCCTCAACAAGATTTGTACCGATAAACCAGTTGACCCAGCTGCCATTTCCTACCCGGTATTGCACATCATAACTGGCAATACCTGAATTACCAGGGTCTTCCCCACCCCAATTAACTTGCAACGGGTTACCACCTTCTATCCGGGTGAAAGCAGGGAACGGGAAAACGGCCGTATCCGGTGGCAGACTTTCAACGGTTGTTTGAGCATCGGCCGATGCAGGCCAGGGTTCAACATTTCCGGCGTTGTCGCGGGCGCGTGACTGGAAGTAGTACGTCTGACCAGCCGTGCCAGTATAAACATTACTCGTTGAGGTGACGTTCACAACCCAATCTGTCCACACCCCGCTTGCCCCAACCTTGACCTGCACATCATACCCACGAATCCCTGTAAGATTATCACTACCACTCCAACTGACCTGAATCAAGTAGGGGGAGTGAGAAGGCAACCCATTGACAGATGAGTTTGGGGCAACCGCATCGGCTGTTTGCCAATCAGGATTCCATTCAAGATTACCGACATTTATAGCAATCGGATAATTATAGAGGGTATCGTAAGCCCTTATATTACCAGTTGTCCAATACCAATTGTTCTGATAGAAAATAAAAACAACTAGTGAGAAAGCAATATAACGGCCGTCTGGTGACCAATCTCGCGCCCAGGCATCTGTTGTTCCAGCTGGATTCACAATGAGATGTTGGTTGCTGCCATTCGCATTCATCAGCCACAACTCCTGCCAGCCATCTCCATCCCCATCCGCATCATAGGAAATTTGTGTCCCATCGGGCGACCAGGAAGCATTAAAACTATAGGACTGTTGAGAGAGTTGCACCACCCCACTTCCATCTACATTCATCGTGTAGATACGATACCCACCCGTTCGCCGGGACGTGAACGCTATCTTGCTCCCATCTGGCGACCAGGACGGATACCCATCAAAATCACCATCATAAGTTAGTCGAGTCTGGCCCGAACCATCTGCATTCATCACATAGATTTCCGCCTGTCCATCTCGATAAGCCTCAAAAACAATTCGACTCCCATCAGGTGACCAGTAGGGATTACCATCATCACTACTATTATCGGTCAACCTGACCAACCCCGAACCGTCCGGGTTCATGGTAAGAATCTCATAATTACCAAACCGTTTAGAGGCAAAAACAATACGGGTTAAACCACGATTAAAACGAGGGTGAATATCAGATGTCGACTCGTTTGTTAAGCGGCTCTGTGAGGTTCCATCATCGTTACTACTATAAACCTCCCAATTTGAGTTACGATAAGATTGAAAAACCAACTTGCTATAAGGCACGATGTCAGATGCTTCAATGATATTTTCTGGTTCCAAGGGTTCTTGTTCTG
>CAZPEJ010000176.1:0-8853 GCA_964585465.1 uncultured Ardenticatenaceae bacterium | reverse complement strand
CAACTAACTGCACATTTACGAAGTACCCGAGAACTGTGCTACTTCCACACGACAGGGGTATACAACATTGGCCTGAGTAATGGCGGCAATGTTGTATACCCCTGACGTGTCTAATTAGCACAGTACTCTGGTACTACGAAAATTTGCATTATTTGGCATCCTTTTGTTATACTTCAGGCCGTGAGAAGATGCAGGGAATATATTACTTGTAAATATGCAAAATAGTTGATTTGAATGAAAAACCTTAGCCCTATTCGGCCGTTTTGCCCACACCCGCTGTTACGCAACCCACACACCCAAACAGTTGTTGGTGCTTACTGTCGTTCCCGAAAAGGAGTGTCTTTTCAGCGTCATCGGGTCTATACACCAGATGATGATTTCGTAGACCTGGATTTTGCGTGCGTAGATGGAACTCCCCTTTGGGATGAAACATCCCCGCTTGTTTTGTTGTTACATGGCTTGTCAGGCTCAGCCCAAAGCATCTACGCTTATGAGCTATATCGCCAGTTGGCACAGGCAGGTATCCGTGCGGTTGGAATGAATTACCGATCCTGTAGTGGGGAAATTAATAAGACACCGGGAACCTATCATGCTGGAGCTACAGAGGATATTGCTGTTGTGGTGGAGTGGCTTCGTTCTCGACACCCCGATACCCCATTGGGCATTGTGGGAGTTTCTTTAGGAGCCAATATTCTGCTCAAGTTTTTGGGCGAGGCAAAACGTGATGTAGCAACGGCCGTTGCCATGTCTGCCCCCTTTGACCTGTCTACCAGTTCCCAGGTATTGGCTCACGGAAGTGGGCGAATCTATGATCGCAATATTCTGTGGTATTTGAAACAAAATATGCAGCGAAAATCGCACCAAGTCTGCCACCTGGTAGACATGAAGGCAATTCTGGCCGCTAAAACCATTTACGACTTTGATATTGCCTGTACTGCTCCCTTACATGGATTCAAGGGTGTGGAAGCATATTACGAGCAATGCAGTTCCAAACGGTTTTTATCTACTATTCACACACCCACTCTAATTATTCGTTCGGTCGACGATCCTTTCTTAGACCCCCACGATATTCCTTACACAATAATAGAAAAAAATCCATGTTTGGTTCCCGCCATTACTCCTTATGGTGGGCATGTTGGGTTTGCAGAAGGGGGGCTACTCCATCGCTTAACCTGGTGGGCGCATGAAGAAACTACCAGATTTTTGAGTACTCATTTACTGGCAAATACTTATGCAAATTGAATTTGTTGTTGCTCAAACAATTGTTGCCTGGCTGTTTATCCTTTGGGGACTACCTAAACTCAAGGATGTTAATAGTGTTACAACAAACACATGGTTATTTTTGGTTTTGTTCTCTCTTGCGATTACATTGCAAATACAGACAGTTGATGAGGTGGTTACCCACTGGATAGCGAATCACGTTGGCTGGCTTTTAACTTATGCAATTGGATTAATTGCCCTTTACTGTATTTATAAAGCTATGTACCTTGTCCTAAAACTTAATAAACCATTATTGAGCAAACAAGTCTATGCCGGGCTTGTTTTTGTTCTTGTTTCTATGTTGCTTTTGTTTCCTATCATCACCATTCAGCCACCGGGTACCTTTTTGAAAGATGCCACTGATAATATATGGGTTTTATTGTTTTTATTTATCCCACATCTCTATGCTTCAGCCATCTGTTGGATCCTCTACCGTATGTTTTCCCAATGTTATCAAGCGGCCAACGACCTACCCATGAAGATACGATGGGTAGCTTTGGCTGTCTCGCTTTTCTTTGCGGCTGTTTACTTTGGGGCCCATCTGCCTTATTTTGTAGCCCTCTTTTTGCATCCAGCACTGAAATACTCTCCAGCGGCTAAAACCTTTCACCAAATCCTGGCACCATTGTCTGCGGTACGAATCGCGTGGGTGCTGTTTTTTGTGCCTAACAAAGTTTATGAGGTCATATGCGCCCCCCTTATTTTCTTGGACAAGTTGATCACTCTTAGACAACTTGAGCGACTAAGAATAGAAGCAAATACAATGCTTTCTCGCACCGAGTTACTGACCCTCAAATACTCCTGGTGGGAGCATTTGAGAAATCTGGATTTCCTCATTTACCGAGCTATTATCTCTATTTTGGATGCCAAAAAGCTATTGAATGACCCAGATGAACCCTTTACCTGCTCCCAAATACGTTCTCTCAAACAAACCCTGAATACGGTTCAAGATGATGCCACCTTTGATTTATTAGTTATAGCTTACCGGAAAGCCAGTGCCCAATATCATAAACAGGTGGGTTCAAGACAACTCAGTTAGAGCAAGAGGAGACTATGAATGCCATTAGCGTTGCCTTGAAAATAGTGGGGAGTTTGCGGATTGATTTTTCAGAGTTTACGATGCAGCGATTTGTAACCCATATTGAACAAATAAAGGGGCGGAAGATATTTTTGCTGGGTGTTCCACTTCCGCCCAAAATGGATGGGGCCTGGATAAGTGATGGGGAGCGACCGTTTGAATATATCATTTTTGATGCTAACCTATCGCCCCTGCAACAGATTCACACACAGCTCCATGAAATTGGCCATTTCCTCTGTGGGCATGAGACGTATCGAGCCACCAAAGATAACCTGGAGGAACTAATCCTGGCGATACAAACGCAGCGTTTATCTGCTGATATGTCCCGGTTATTGACGAGAGCTTCTACCCGTGATACCAGGGAAGGAGAAGCTGAGGCAGTAGCGGCAGTCGTGCAGTCCCGTGTCATTCAAGCCTCGCGTGGAAAAGAGTTATCATCGGCCGTTTTCAACAACGTCGATCAGTTCTTGCGCGACATGGGCGTGTGAGACTCAAATAAAAATTTGCACGAATAGGGAATGGGATGTATGATAGAGATTACTTGCATTGCATATATGCAATGCAAGTAATCGGAACGGAAGTAACATAATGCGACAAACATTCGCCCAAAAACTAGATCGGCTCTTTAAGACAGTCACCAAACCAAACGGGGAAGAGTACTCGTTGGAAGAAATACAGGTTGCTACTAATAAAGCGATAACCACTTCCTACATTTACCGATTACGGGCAGGCAAATCTACAAACCCCACGATGGATAAGGTAAAAGCATTAGCTGATTTTTTTGGGGTTGATCCGGCCTACTTTTTTAGTGAAGAAGATACCGATCCAGTCCCAGACCCTAACCGGGTTGCGGCTAACATCGCTTTTCGCGCCCAAGCAATGGATTTGAAGGCGGTGGAAGATATGTTATTGATGATTAAAGCATTACGGGAGAAAGAAGAAACAGGAACAAATACCCCAAACGACAACACATAAAAATCTAACTGAATAAGATTCAGGATCAGCTAAAAACAAAAGAGAGAATTGCTTGCGACAATTCTCCCTTTTCATTCACCCAAAGGGAAATGGGGTGAATCTTTGTAACACCTCAGATTATACCTCAAATTTCCCCTTTGGCTAATTCCAAATAAAGATTTTTCCTGAAATGGTTGGATAACAACGACCGTTGTTTAGGTTTATTTGTTTTCCAATTGCTCATTTAAGTCTCAGTCAGAACAGGGACAGGCAGTACACCAAAGTACATTATTTCAGCTTGCCCGTAAAAATTTGCGATATGCACAAACAGCAAGGATTTATCATTTTTCTTATTGTATGTTTGGTCGGAGGAATATGGTCTATAACCAACGGCCGTTCTCCTGAGACTCCTCTTTGCGAACCTTCCAACGGGATTCTGCTGCTGCCCACTCGCGTCTTGGAGGACGACCCCTTGTTTTCCTCAGAGCGTACCATCAGCCCAGATACTCCAACCACCGAAACCTGCGGCATCGTTCCGGCCGTCATCCCCACCCGGGCTCCGGCTCAACTGACGGCGGCTAACGTGCGTAACCTGACCACAGATATTCACGATGCAGAACTCGCCTCCATCGCCATCGGTGATGACATTCTGGGGGCAGCCTGGATAAGCCAAGGCAATCTTTATGTGGGGATTGCCAGAGGTGGGAACAACTTACAAGTACAGCGAGTAGATACGGCCGAATTTGCCAGCCTCACCTTCAGTGCTATCAACCGGCTGCATCTGGCGTATGAAAAAGACGGCCGAATTTACTACATTGCTGCCGACGAAGGGCTGCACCCCTCGGCCGAATTTGCCATCCTGGTTTCAGAGAATGGCACAAACCCCCGTATTGCCCTGGACAGCAGCGGTTGGGCACACATCTTCTTCCAAAACAGCATTTTGCTACAACAGGCTATTCACACCACTGGCGAGGAATGGCAGATTCAAGACATCCTCCAATTTGCGGCTGTGGACAAAGAGCAATCGGCTGCTTCCTACCCCGACGACCCCACCACTGCCTGGAATGACTATGGCTTTTTGGTGGGGTATGTCTGGTCTTGGGATACGACAGAAGTGCGGGTGGCTAATTACACTTCGGATAGTGGTAACTCCTGGGAATGGGACACAGTTGCCAGCTTCCTGGTTACCGATGGCGAAACCCTCACCTGCCATGCAGAGGTAGGGTATAGCAGCAACAAACACCCTGTCAGTGGGGAAGGGGAGAGTTGGGCATATGTGGCCTGGATAACCAAACGGCCGAATCCCAATCCCACCAGCACCAACTTCACCCCTCCCACGTATGAAACCGTTAATCCACTGGCTCCAGACCAGTTAGCCAACCCCGCCCAGATTTATGCCGGGTTAAACGCGACGAGATGGGGAACGGCCGATTCGCCGCACGATGCTGGGTTGTCCCAAACCCTCCCCGTCACCGACCCAACCAACCCCCTCACCTTCCGCGTCCAGGTCAAGGCGGTAAACAGCAGCTTCCAGGCCATGATTGGTATAGACCCCACCGGTGGTACAGATGCCCAAAGCGCAAGTGTGGTGTGGTCAACGGCCGTTTCTGCCCCAACAGATTGGACTCAGTTAACGGTTAGTACTCTAGCTGCTGGCACTACTACCACTGTTTTTCTGCGCTCTCTCCAAGACCAGTTTGGGCAGGGTGGCATGGCTGCCTGGGATGCTGCCGAAGTAGAGAATGGGGTACTTGCCAACGGTAACTTTGAAGGAAGTTTCACACCTGGCATCACGGGGGATATTCCAGAAGGCTGGACATACTTTTACGAAGATTACTTCCGTGACCAGGTAGACCCCTCGTGGAATCGGGATGTGTACACCCTGTATGCTGCCTGGTCAGCAGATAACGGCCGTTCCTGGTCAACCCCCTTCGTCGTCACCCGCAATGCCACCCTCACTGCTGGTACAACCGGCGCGTTAGGAGCCTGTGCCTACCCCATTCTCAATCTATCTAACAACCCACCCAGCGTCAGCTTTCTCTACAGCTACGAATCGGGAGACCCACCACCTGGCACAGACTTTCTGCGCTACGGCCGGCCGTATCTGACCCAATGCACACTTGGCACAACAGATTGCACCGATGTGCCTGGTCTTCCCCTGCTTTCCCGTGACCTGGTACGGCCGACAGTCGGATTGTTGGTTGCACCAGACCCATTTGCCCTCGATAAAGCCCTGCTGGCTTGGGAATCCCTTCAGCCAGATTACCAAAGCCGCGACTTGTACGCCACCTTTTTACACCTACAAGAGGTTACCCCATGAAAAGAGTTGTCAGTTTATTTACCCTGCTTTTTCTGACAGGTTGCATATTCCTGGTGAGTTTCCCAGTTTGGGGAAGTGCGCCAAACTCACCCACTTTGGTGGTGTATTCCCTTCAACAACTTGAACTGCTTCCTGTGACAACCATGTCATATCCGGTGTTCAACGCCCCCTCTCTCACCCTGGTAAAAACGGGCAGCACCTATGCTGAACCCGGTGGCATGGCTACCTATGAAATCCAACTGGCTAACTACGAAAGTGTCTCCCGCACCTTCACCTTGACTGAACAGTTGCCAGATACGCTCAGTCTGAGTGGCATTGAGGTTATTTCCGGCACCGGGGGTAGCCTGCACTACAGCCGTAGCCAGCACACCCTAAGCTGGACAGGCAACATCGAACCAGGCCATCTGGATTACATCCTCAGCCAGGAAGATGGAGCATTACCTTACCTCGACCTGGGGCAGTATGGGGCAGCCAACCTGTGTGATACATTCATCAGCAACAGCCAGCCCTGTGATGATGTGCTGGTCACGTTCAACCTGGGGATAAACGGCCGTTTCTTCCCATATTACGGCCGTTCTTTCACCACCCTCACCCTCTCCTCGGATGGTTTGCTGCTGGCACAAGAACCGCTCACAACCACCCTGCCCTCAAGTTGGCTGCCAGACACGGCCGCCCCCGCTCACCTCATGGCTGGTTTCTGGCGCAACAATGACCTGACCGAAAACGGCCGTTGGCACGCAGGCATCATCGCTGAATGGATAAACGGGCAGGATGTGTTTTATGCCCAGTGGCAGGATGCTCCCCATGCCAACAACCCCAACCAGACGGTGCGCCATGCCATGGCCCTGACGTTGGGGCAGGGTGGGGGAGACATCTACCTGCTCTACGACAATATCTCAGACCCCACAGCCGAAATCCAGCAGGGGTACACCATTGGCTTACAAGACGGGATTGGAGAACGGGGATTGACCTATGCCTATGCCCCCTGCTGCAACCAACCCCATCCGCCGCTGGGACAGCCCCCCATCCCTGGCACGGTGTTACACTTGTATCCCACCCTGCTAGAAACAAATAACGATTACAGCCTCACGTTTCGTTACCGGGTACAACTCAACAGCAGTGTCCCCATCGGCGGACTCATCCCCACCACTGTAACCGCTCAGAGCAACTCCCCAGACCCCTCCCTGCATTATCAGTGGGCTACTCACTATTTATTCGTGCGCGAGTTGGTGTTTTTGCCAGTAGCTATCAGCGAGGAAGCTGTCAGCGGGGAAGCTGTCAGCGAGGAAGCTATCAGCCGTCAGCAGGGAAGCTATCAGCAGGAGAGAAGAGACTGACAGCTAATAGCTGAAAGCTGACGGCTGAAAGCTGATAGCTGAAAGCTAATAGCTAATAGCTGAAAGCTGACGGCTGATAGCTAATAGCTCCTTCCCCATGAACACACACACGCTTTTCTTCATCAGCCTGTTACTCCTGGCAGGGTTGGCTTGCAGCCAGATGAGCCTGATGGGTGGCACAGAAGCCCTCTCTGGTCAGGCATACTGGACAAATGCCACGAACACCCCCCTGCCGACACAGACAGTCTTTTTAGGTATGACCACCCCTGTGTATCCACCTACCCCTGTTCCGGCCGTCATCACCACCGAACCAGAGTGGACAACTGTCACTGCCACCTCCAATCCGTCCTGGGAACCACCGACGGCTACCCCATTTGGGGATTTAACCGCTACACCCTATTGGGTAACCACCACCCCTGTTTGGATTACCGAAACGCCACTACCGCCTTGGACAACCACTCCAGAGCTGCCCATGATTGGTTTCACCACCCCTGTTCCGGCCGACACCCCCTACTACCGCGTTGGCACGTTCTACCTGCACCAGGATGTGTACATAGATGGGCCACAGAGCCTGGTGTTTCGGGTGACCAACTGGTCAAATTCTCTCAACCCTGACAACCCGGCCGAAATCTACCTGCTCATTGATGTTACGGTGAAAAACCGCAGTGGTCGGGAAACGGCCGTTGCCATTTCTGACCTATTCTTCATCCGCGAGGTACAAACGGCCGAAGGGGTGATACGTGGGGTATGGCTACCCAAAAATGACCCGTTGACCAGCCAGGGACTCCCCACCTACGAAGAACAGTTGCTGACGGCCGATGGGCAGCTGCTTCGCCTGGCCGGGGGAGAAGAACGAGACTACATCCTCGGTTTCATCCTGCCCAATAGCACTGTCCAGGAAATTGGCCTGGTCACAGATTGGCGGCGCGGGGTGAATGGTGGGGTGCCCATCTGGTTTTATTTACAAGAGGATCCCTTAGCACCCTTTTTAGAACCTTGCACCCCGTATATCCCTGGTTGTGAACCATTACCTCCAACACCCATCGTCTACGACGAAAACGGCACGTATGGCGGCACAGGTGGTACACCACCCCCCGGCATCGGTGTTTGGCCCACCAATGGCAGTGTGACACGGGGTTATGGCTGTAACGAGTATTACACCGGCATAGATGGTTCTGGTTTTGGCTGCCCCCCGGAACAGCCCTGGTTTCACAACGGGATAGATATTGCCAACAGTGCTGGCAACCCCATCTACTCCCCCATCGATGGTGAGATGATATTTGCCTCTTTCAACCCATTAGCCCCCGACTGCTCGGATATTCCTGGTTCACAGCCGCCGCACCAGGGGTTAGGCAATTACCAGCGCATCACCGACGGTTTGACTCATCATTATTTAGGCCATCTGAGCAGCTTTCTGACCACGAGTGGCAGCGTCACCACGGGTCAGAATGTCTCGCTGATGGGTAGCACGGGCTGTTCGACTGGCGCACACCTACACTGGATTGTTTACGACAACGGCAACCTGGTTGACCCGGCTATGTGGGCCGGGCCGGGGCCGCCGCCGTGAGGGGGTGAACCGGTGACAAGGGAAAAAATCGTGAATTGTGAATTGAGGAAGGGAGGTGTGTAGAGTGAATCGTTTTCTGGCCATAGATTCTTTGTATATCCATGTCGTTCATATTAGCCATATCGAACTACAAGGCATTTATCTGGATAAAGACGGGGTTTCCCATGATGCCCTGTGGATTTGGTTACGTGGGGAGGAAGAGACGAATCGCTCCCCGGAGGATGGGTTACTGTGGTTGGATGAAGAAGCGATGAGATTACGAGAACCGCTACGGCATTGGCTATCCCAGCAATCCTGTCAAATTTCACTCAAACTCCTGGATACCCCGGATTGGTTA
>CAZPEJ010000175.1:0-8863 GCA_964585465.1 uncultured Ardenticatenaceae bacterium | reverse complement strand
CTCCTACTACCTCTCCGTTTACCACCTGGATGCCCCCGCCCTGGTGGCGGCCTTGCTGCATGATGTGGCCGAAGACACCAAAGTCTCCCTGGATGAAATCAAAGAAACCTTTGGCGGCGAAGTCTCCCGCCTGGTAGATGGGGTCACCAAATTAAAAGATGTTAGCCAGGGCGTAGCCCAGGGCAAAGCTTTAACCGCCAAAGAAGTGCAAGACGCTTCTTTGCACAAAATGTTTGGAGTCATGACCAGCGATGTGCGGGTGGTGATTATCAAACTGTTTGACCGGCTTCACAACATGCGTACCATCGGAGCCACCTCCAGGTCGAGCCAGCAAAAAAAGGCCATCGAAACCTTAAGCGTCTATGCTCCACTGGCAAACCGCCTGGGCATCTGGCAGCTAAAAAACGAGTTAGAGTCTCTCTCACTGCAAGTTTTGAACCAGGATGCTTACCAAATTATTAAACAACACCAGGAAGAGTTGCGGCGCGATCACGAACAGACCTATCAGCTCATCAGTGGACAAATTTTTGAATGTTTAATCCAGGCCGACCTGGATGTACGCGATGTCATTCTGGCTCCCGAAAACCTCTACACCATTTACCAAGACCTGGCAGCTAAAAACGCCTCTTATGAAGATATAGACAAAACATTACGTCTGGTTATTTTGTTGGATGATGTTATCTCCTGTTACGAAGCGTTGGGTTATATGCACCAGTTGTGGCGGCCCGTGCCGGGGACGTTTGATGATTACATCGCCACCCCACGCGACAATTTATATCGTTCGTTGCATACCACCGTCATTCACAACGCCGGGTATCACATTAAATTACGTTTCCGCACGGTTGGGATGGATAAGGTGTCAGAAGTGGGGGTGTTGGCGCGCTGGTTCTACGCTGGCACTCCTTTGTGGTCGGGGGAAGTGTCGGATCGGGTAGAGGCGTTTTTTGCCAACATCAATGAAAATATCAATGTGGAGCCGCAAAATTTAGCCGCCGGGGTGAAAGGGGTGGTGGAAGATGTTTTTAGCAAACAAATTCGGGTTTATACCCCGCGTGGGGATGTGGTGGAACTGGCGCAGGGAGCAACGGCGTTGGATTTTGCTTTTGCTATTCATACCCGCCTGGGCGAGCAGTGCCGGGGGGCTTATGTGAATGGGTTGTTGTTTCCTTTGAATAAACCGTTACAGGATGGGATGCAGGTGCGAATTGAGCGCAGGGAGTGGTCGCAACCGCAGCGGGCCTGGTTGGATGAAGATTTGGGGTATCTGGCAACCAACTATGCCCGTACCCATGCCCGTCGTTGGTTTCGCCGCCTGGCAACAGAAACGGCCGTTTCCCAGGGCCAACAACTACTTCAAGAAGAGCTAGAAATGTTAGGCTACCCCCACCACCCCCACCAGGACGTAGCCACCATGTTTAAGTATGAAACCGTCGCCGAGCTTTACCACGACCTCGGCCGGGCCGAACTATTACCAACCGTCGTCGCCACACGAGTTTTGGAAGATAAGTGGAGCCAGGGGCCAGCCCGTGAACTAGAAAATGTTGTCTACTCTGCTGCTGGCGAGATGTTCCTGGTAAAAAATGCCCAGGGGCACTCGCTCCACCTGTGTGGCACCTGCAACCCACGCCCGCGTGATGTTATCCTGGGGTTTGTACGCAGCGATGGCATTGTGACCGTGCATCGGCGCGACTGCCGCACCCTTCGTCTGGAAAAGCTGACCAATCGAGAGTTAAAACTAGGATGGGGTGAATCTGTCACCCGCCAGGCCCGCCTGATCACAGTTCAGATAGATGTGTATGACCGTCATGGGTTGTTATTTGATATTGCTCGCATGATGGAAATGGAACAAATCAACATCACCTACATTTTTACCCCAGTCGCTCCCAAAGGCCAGGTGCGTTTGATTCTCAGCATTGAAGTGGTGGAGCCGCGTCAACTGGTGCGAGTTTTGCACCAGATTCACGCCACTGCCAACGTTTTTGATGTACACTGCCTGCCAGATGGCCCACCCAAAACAGAAGTTGTTATACCCCCTTCGCTTTACTCACCAGAATAACAAATGGTTTTTGCTCCCCTCATTCGCTTGTGCTAAAATCCACAAACAGATGGGCAAAATCCCATAATGCAAGTACAAGGTTACAATCAATCAGGTCGTTAGCGGGTGACACACGATACATTGTCGCCCTATACCCTTGTCAGCTTGTCATCAAAAGAGGAGAGGACCCCTTGAAGACAAAATCATCTGCGCTGAATTGGCTGATTATCATTGTTGTATTGATTCTTTTTGCTGTGGTTGCTGGCATCTGGAATTTGTTACCTATCCCAGAGTCTCCTACCCTGGCAGTGGGTGGTTCTGGCCCTCGTGTGCCCAATGAGGTTGAAGAATTTTCGGTAAATTTGCCGCCCCAGTTGGAGATGGAGCCTTTGGAACTGAATGGGCTGACTGCTTTGGGGCTGTTGGCGGCCGTGGTGATTGGGGGGGTGGTAGTAGTAGGTGGTGGATTGGCTTTTGCCTACACGATGCTGTCGAAAATTGTGGCTCGTCAGGCAGCCAGCCCAGATACAAAGGCCAGCCAGGGCGCGTTGGAGAAGCGGGAACAAGAGCGTATTAAACAGATGCGAAACGGCCGTAATCCTAACCCCATGCCTGCCCACAAAATGCCCCGTTGGTCTCTCACTAGCAACGTCCTCATCGGTTTGATGTTTGTGGCTTTCCTGGCTCTGGTCGTCAGTGGCACTTTTTACCCCGAAGGGTTGATTGAATGGGATAACCCATTCACCGGCCGGGTTTCGCTAATACCTGCTGGTGGAGTGATTGCCGGGTTGTTCGCCTTGATCACCTTGCCCGTTCTCATCTGGCAATTTAAACCAGCCCGTGTCGAAGGCATAGAAAAAACAGATTACGGGGCAATTCCCTGGGATTTTATTGTGGTTGTGATTACCTTTTTGTTAGTGGTCGGTTTAGGAATTGGTTATATCGTTTATCTGAATGTTCCAGCATAAAGGATTCCCTCTATGAAAAAGTTCAGGCATATTATTAACGTAGTTGTTTTAACGGCCGTTTCCACAGTCCTCCTCTATTTTTTCTTTAGCGGGTTCCTTTTCCGCCTTCCCCCAGCCGCCAGCACCCAGGCAGGCCCCATAGATGGAATGTTTACCTTCCATTTCTGGACAATCTCCTTTCTCTTTGCCCTCATTATGGTCTTGATGGTATACAGCGCGTTTGCCTTCCGCCGCCGCGCCGGAGACGATACCGACGGCCCCCATATCCACAGCAACACCGCCCTGGAAATTGGTTGGACAATTATCCCCACCATTTTTGTTTTAGGTGCCGGATTTTATGGTTTTACCACCTTGCGAACCGTCATTGCTGAACAGCCCAACGAAATGGTCATTCAAGTGCAAGGGCAACAGTGGGCATGGCGTTTTTCTTACCCTGGTTACGAACGTAATATCTCCTCCGGCAAACTTATCTTGCCCGAAGACCAGCCTATTTTGTTAGAAATGACCTCTATAGATGTTTTACACGCTTTCTGGGTGCCAGAGTTCCGTGTCAAACAAGACCTGTTACCCGGCCGCACCACCCTTTTGCGGATTACCCCCACCGAAGTAGGCAGCTATCAACTGGCTTGTGCGGAAATTTGCGGCCGTCAACACGCCTACATGACGGCCGAAGTGCAGGTGGTTTCTCGCGCCGATTTTGACACCTGGGTAGAAGAAAAATTAAACGAACCCCTGATGGCAGAAATGACCCCCGAAGAACGGGGTGCCCTCTGGTATGGCTCCGAAGGGTTTGCTTGTAATGCGTGTCACAGCCTGGATGGGTCGGTACTGGTTGGTCCCTCCTGGTTAGGCATTTACGGCCGTCAGCAACAACTGGCAGATGGTAGCACCACAACGGCCGATGAAACCTACATTCGCAATGCCATCTTCAACCCCAACATCCAAATCGTCAACGGCTTCACCGAAGGGTTAATGCCACAAACCTACGAACAACGTTTCCTGGAAAAACAAGCCGAAGTCAACGCCAGCGAAGGCATCGAAATAGACATCGTTGCCGACATCATCGCCTACATGCAAACCCTGGCAGAACAGCCATAACTGTCAGGCCACCATAGGCACAACCTGGCGACATGGGATGTTTTTGACCTCTCAAAACATCCCATAACTGAATTGTTAAGGAACCCTGTTGGGACACGCCTCAAGTAACAAGGAGGACGCAGGAATGAAAAATCTCTTTATCTGGTTAAATTCAACATACATCAAAGGGTTAGTCGGCCAGCTCATCTTCTGGTTGGCTGGTTATTACCTCGTCGAAGTCGTGCGGGTGGCGGCCGGGCTGCCCCACAACCCCGAACCCGGCATGGTCTTTGGGGCACTCGTCGGCTGGTTTGGTTTCCTCCTCACCGGCGGTGTTCTCACCGACTGGCTCAAATGGACAACCGGCCAACACGTCCCCTTACGCCACGGCACCCCTCCCGGCCGGCCAGAGTGGTCACGTTACCTGAATGTTGACTATAACCACAAAGTGATCGGCATCCAATACGGCTACACCAGCGTCCTTGTTCTGTTAGTCGGCGGACTCTTTGCCATCCTGTTCCGTATTGAACTCGTCTCCCCAGACATGCAATACCTCACCACCGACCAGTTCAACACCCTCTTCAGCGCACACGGCATCGTCATGATTGCCAGCATCCTTCTGGGGGTTGGAGCCATGACCAACTATCTGGTGCCCTTGATGGTCGGGGCCTCCGACATGGCCTTCCCCCGGCTCAACGCCTTTAGTTACTGGGTGGGGGTGCCTTCGGTGGTACTCATTCTGGCTGGCATGTTTGTAGGTGGTTGGGACACGGGTTGGGTGGCCTATCCTCCCCTGGTATTACGCGCCCCCATCGGAGCACAACTGTTCCTTATGGGTTTTTACCTGAACGGCTTCTCCTCCATCGCCGGTTCCATTAACCTGCTGGTCACAGTCGCCAAAATGCGAGCCAAAGGTATGAATTGGTTCCGGTTGCCCATTTTTGTCTGGGCTGCCATCGCCACCTCCCTCATCCAATTCACTGCCACCCAAACCGTCGGTGTGGCTTTGACCATGAGCGTAACCGAACGGCTTTTTGGTTTTAACTTCTTCGACCCGTCCCAGGGTGGTGATCCACTGCTATATCAACACCTGTTCTGGTTCTACTCCCACCCGGTGGTGTATGTCTTTATTCTCCCTGGGTTAGGGGTTGTTAGCGAGTTGTTACCCGTTTTTACCCGCAAACCCCTCTTTGGGTATCGCTGGATTGCCCTCTCTAGCCTGGGAATTGCCCTGGTAGGTTTCCTGGTATGGGCACATCACATGTTTGTGGCAGGTATGGGGCAAACCACACGAGAAGTTTTTATGTTTACCACCATGTTGGTGGCCGTTCCTACTGGGGTTAAGTTCTTTAGCTGGATGGCAACCATGTGGGAAGGGAAGATGACCTTTGAAACCCCCATGCTGTTTGTGCTGGGGGCTATTTCTGTCTTTTTAATTGGAGGCATCAGCGGCCCCATCCTGGGAACTATTCCTACCGATTTGCACCTGCATGACAGTTACTGGGTGGTGGGCCACTTCCACGCCACCATGTTTGGTGGGTTCGTTTTTCCGTTTTTTGCCGCCTTATACTACTGGTACCCCAAAATTACCGGACACATGTACAAAGAGTCGTTGGGTAAATTACATTTCTGGCTAATGACCCCCGGTTTCTGGGTAATGAGTTTGGGGCAGATGGCAATTGGTATTATGGGAATGCGTCGCCGTATTGCTGATTACGATCCCACACTTGGTTTAAGTGAAGGGTATGTGCAAGTGGGGCAGGTGTTTGTGACGTTGGCGGCTTTGGTCATTGGTTGGTCGGTGTTGATTATGGTATACAACCTGTGGGTGAGTATGCGAACCGAACCCACAGCAGCCACCAATCCCTGGGGATCGCGTTCGCCAGAGTGGCAAATTCCTTCGCCAGTTCCAGAATTTAATTACGATGCCCCCATTGAAGTGGTGGGTGAACCTTATGATTACGGGCTGAGTGGGTCAAGGTATGTTCGCACGGCATCAGGGGACTAAGTTTGTAGTCACAACTTTAGTCGTCTAAACCGATGAAGCGGTTACTACGAACAAAAATGGTTGATAAACGGAGATGAGTTCAATGAATGCAAAAAAGGCGGCGGCTTATCGCCTGGGGGTTCAAACTTTTGCCATTTTAATGGTGTTAACGTTGGTAGAGTATGTGTTGGGCACGTTACCCAATCCATCGGCCGTTTTTCTGCTCATTATTGGGTTGATTAAAGCAGCCTTGATTGTTAATAACTTTATGCACATGACACGCCTGTGGCGGGAGGAAGGTCACTAATGAGTGCTACAACTGCACACTCTGTTGCACATCACGATCATAGCCATAGCAGCCATGAACCGAGCTATGCTGAACAGCTAAAAAGCAACCGCCTGGGGTTGTGGATGTTCTGTTTCTCTGAAGTCTTTCTTTTTGGGGCGTTGTTTGCCGCCCGCTTTTACCTGTGGCAAGGCACTCGCCCAGCCTTGAGCCAGCCAGTAGGATTGGTAGCTACCATTGTGCTGCTGGTGAGTAGTTTCTACATCAATCGGGCAGAAACAGCCATTGCTCATGGGGATCGGCAAAAGTTTTTGAGTGGGTTGATGGTAACGGCCGTTTTAGGCATCCTCTTCTTTATGAGCGTCGTTTTCCTGGAGTGGAACGTTTTTGGCCTGGAAGGCGAAATTGCAGGCATTGAACTGTTTGGTCATCTCAAACCCACCGACGGCGTGCATGGGGCCATGTTTTTTGCCATGACCGGAATGCACAGCTTACACGTTGTCAGTGGGGTGATGTTAATTTTATTGGTGTGGAATATCGGCCGAAAAGGTGGTTTTTCCCCAGAACAACATTGGGGGGTCGAAGCCTGTGCCATTTACTGGCATTATGTAGACGTGGTGTGGGTTTTCTTCTACCCCGCCCTTTACCTCATTGGCACAGCGGCCGCACACGGTTAATTTCTGAACTAATTTTTGTTTTTTTGTATTGCGTATTGCGTGGTGCGTTTTCAGAACGCCCAACGTAATACGCAATACGTTTTTATGGCATGGATCCCGTCACCCAAGCAATTCTCTCCTCGTGGCATTGGCGGCCAGAGGTTTTACTGGTTCTCGGTGGTTTGGGTATGCTGTACACCATCGGTTGGTGGCGTGTTCGCCAACGCACCCGCCGCAGTCGGTGGGGGCAGGCAGCTTCCTGGCGGCTGCTTTCCTACTGGTCGGGGTTGATAATTATCGGCCTGGCTCTGCTTTCCCCTATTGAAGTGCTGGTGCAGCAGCTATTTGTGATGCACATGTTCCAACACCTGTTGATGATTATGATTGCCCCGCCCCTGCTGCTGATAACCAACCCCATGCCGATGATTTTGTGGGGGCTGCCGGATCGGGTGCGCCAGGGAGTGGGAACAGGGATCGGCCGTTTATTGGGCCGTGAGGCAGCTTTCCGACACAGTTTGCGCTCTGTCACCGGTGGGGGGGTGGTATGGCTCATCTGGGTGGTAGCTTTGTTGGGCTGGCACGACCCCGCCCTATACAACGCCGCTCTGGAAAGCCAACTGGTTCATGACATTGAACATTTAACCTTTTTTCTGGCTAGTTTGCTCTTTTGGTGGCGCATCACCGGGGCCGGGCCGCGTATTCACAAACAGACCAGCCTGATAGGCCGAGTGGCTACCTTGATGGCCGCTGTCCCGCTCAATATGTTTTTGGGCATCGCCCTCTTTTTTGCCAATAAACCCTGGTACACCTACTATCTGGCTGTCCCCCGGCTATGGGGGCTAGATGCGCTGTATGACCAGCAGTTGGGTGGTTTTATCATGTGGGTGCCAGGGAGCATGATGTACATCATAGCGGCCGTTTTTCTGCTGGGGCAATATGTGGCCGCCGAAGATCGTAAACCGCCCCTGCCTGACAGCCAATGGCGTAACGAAGAGGCGTTAACGGCCCCTGGATTTAAGAAATGAGTCGTGTCTGGCTGGTTTTATCTGCTTTAGTGAGTCGCCGTTTTAGATATGTGACTTTGATTGTGTTGGTGGGAATGGGGGTTTTGGTGCGGTTGGGCATCTGGCAGCTTGACCGACTGGCGCAGCGACAAGTGCAAAATGCCCAGTTGCAGCAGGTGTGGGAATCCTCCCCGTTGTGGCTGACTGGAGAATTTCCCACCCAACCCTTGATAGAATTACAGAACCGGAAAACGGCCGTTACTGGCACTTTCGACTTTTCCCACCAGCTATTTATCAAATTACAGAACTATCAAGGGCAAACGGGTGGGTATCTGGTGGCTCCTCTGAGAATTGAGGGCAGCGAAACGGCCGTTTTAATCAATCGTGGCTGGATTCCCGACGACCAGGCAGATGTCACCAAGTGGCAAGTCTATGAAGAACCGGGGATACTCACCGTGCAAGGGGTTATTGCCCTGAGCGAAGCCACCGACGCAGCCGCCGCCCCCACCGCCCCGCAAATCGAGTGGTATCGCATAGACGTGGCGAGCATTGCCAACCAACTTCCTTACCCCATTTTGCCATTTTACGTGGTGCAATCCCCCGAAGGGGCCAACCAAACCCTACCCTATCGCCTGGAAACGGAAATTGACCTGTCTGAAGGTTCCCATCTGAGTTATGCCGTGCAATGGTTTCTTTTTGCCACCATTCTGGCAACCATTTACCTGGTTTATGTCCACAAAAATATCCTCTAATCGTGGGGCTAAAACAGCTTGTTGGCTTTTTCTTCTGTTTTTGTTGGGGTTGTCCTGGCAACAGGTGTTAGCCCATGCAGGTGGCGCGTTGCAGTTGA
>CAZPEJ010000174.1:0-8929 GCA_964585465.1 uncultured Ardenticatenaceae bacterium | reverse complement strand
TGCAATCACCCTGTCATCCCTTCACTTTCAACCCGGTATTAAATTCATCAATCCGGTGCAAATCTTCGGTGTAGTCTCGCACCAGCCGTTTTAATTCGCGGGTTTGTTCATCAAACTTAGAGGTGCCGCCAGGTACATTGTTATAGTAATCGGTAAGGAGCTTGATGGCCTCTTTCAACCCCATCTGGGCAATCATGTTTTCCACCCGTTCAGACACTTCCGTTGCCAGCCCCTCACGGGAGGCAAAGGTTTGGATAGCGTTAATCAGGCCGTTGGCTAACAGGGTGGGAGCGGCCAGGGTATCGGCTGGCCGATAGTAGAAAAAGGTGCCCTGGTTGTAGATAAGGTCGAAAATAGAACCCAGGGCAAAAGCCAAGCGGGCCTGGTTGGCTCCGGTGAGGAAGTCGGGCAGGATATGAAACGGCCGTCCTCGCTCTCGGTCTAACGATTGTTTGAATAAGTCGTACTGCTGCAAGGCTGTTTGCGGCGCGCCAGCCACCACCACCAGGGCCGTTAGCCGATGGGGGTCGCGGGTGGAAACCAGCATGGGTTCATCCTTAAATTCGGTATCGGTCTCATCTGGCACTCCTAAAACTTCCAACCGTACCAGGTTGGCTCCAGCTTCTGGCAGGCGGGCGCGATTGATGTTCCATGAGGGGGTAGCCAGCCGAAATAGTTGCTGTCGCCGGGCGCGGGGGGTCATTTCGGCCGTTCGCTGACGGATCACTTCTTCGATGCTCAACTGGCGAATGGGCTGAAAATTGGCTCGTAAGGTTTGCAGAAAGTGGGTTTCCAGTTTGTCGGTTGTCAGCCCGCACAAGGGCAAGGGATCACCTACCTGATTTTTCACGTCTGCCCAGGATGGCTGATGTTGGCGATACAACGCGGCTACATAGGTTTCATCGGCCAGGCTGAGGCTGGAAACGGCATGGCTGGCTAACTGGTTGCTTTGCTGGGGGAGTTCCATTTCCAGGTGAGCCGCTAGTGCAGCCAGTCTTTGCCCCAGCACAGAGGCTGATTCCTGTTGGTTTTGCAGCAGGGTTATCAGGCTGCCCCAGATGTGCTGTTGTGCTATGAGCAGATGTAGACGCAGTTGGGAATCATATAACTCTTGTGCTGCCTGAAAGTAACTGGCTAAAGCGGCTCGAATACGGCCGTTTCGCCCCACCGGAAAGCTACTGGCAGCTCTGGAAACGGCCGTTTCCAACTGCGTCACGGCTTCTGTTTGTCGTTCCAGTCGGCGAGTCAGTTCAGACGTTTTTTTACGGGTTGCCTCGCTCCATTCAGTTAAACTGGTTTGTACTTTTTGTAAAACGGCCATAACCGACAAGATGCCAATTTCTGGGTTCAACAAAGAGTCTTGTAACCAGGCGGTCCACAACCGTTGTTGTTCACCCTGGATCGCCTCGGCGTTGTGGCTAATTTGCGGCAGGTAACTTTCGGCTATCCGCGCCTGCCCATAACCACGCACATAACGACTGGCCTCACTGCTGATCTCTTCTGGCCTTTTGTGCAACAGCCAGGCAGGCAGGGGTAACTCGACCCCTATGCTGCGACCAGTGGCGGGATCGTGCAGCAGGCGCGGCAGTAGTTGGTCAGATGCCAGATACGTTTCCCAATCGCCAGGCAAGCCGGAAATTGGGGTGACATCTCGCAACCAGCCGTGTTGGATGAGGTGGCGCAAAAACCATCGGGTACAAAAATCCGCTACTGCTGGGGCATCAAAGACCAAATACCCCAACCCAAAACTACTTAAAAAGGTCCCATCCCCGCTGGTAGTCTGACCAGTCAGGGCTTCATCCAGATTATCGAAGGAGTTTTCCCCCTTGCGCCCTAGTTGGCTGCCCATTTGTAAATAAATGCCCTCAGCAATCATGGTGCAGACATCGGCAATACCAGACCAGGTTTGTCCACGCTCATCTACCCCATCCATCACATAAAAGAGGTTAAAGGGGGCTTCCTGGCTGGCAATAATACGGCCGTCTGGGTAACGGGTGCGAAAATTGGCCTTGACCATCAAATGGTTGATCTCTTGCAAGGCAGCAGCCGTATTAGGATACAGGTTGGGGCCATTGACCCCATGAAACGCCTGGGGTAACACCCCAATCCCTGTCACATGACAAAATTCAGCTTGAGACCCCAGTTCGTTGAAAAAAGCCCGCACCAGATGGGCGAGATCCAGAAAAGTTCCAGAACCAGTGCCACCAACCAGGCTGCCACAGATAAAAATGTTGATACCCTGTCCCTGGGTGGCAGTGTTAACCTGTTCCCGTCCGGCCAGCACCCAAATAGCCCGGCGTAGTTCTTCGCTAACGATTTTGAAATTCCAGAGCAAGGAGAGCAGACCAAACGGCCGTAACTGTTTTGCACCACTTCTGAGAACTACTGGCGGCAGGGAGGGAAGGATAACACCCAACCGCTCACGGATAGCTTCCAGGATTTCGATGTTCCGCATAATACTTGGGACAGGCACATTGCCAATGTTGAATAACTCTGCGCCAGACTCTAACCGAATGTCCCCCTGGGGTGATGGCAGAGTGAAGGCTTCTTCGGCTGTATCAAAGGCGAGAAGTTTGATCTTCTGTCGCCAGCTGATACCAAATCGTCCCTCTAACGTAGCCTTGAGGAAAGTAACAATTTGTGTCCCAGTTCCCCCGGCTCCAATGATTAAGGTGGGGCGCATATCTGCCAAACTGGAAATACGCCGTTGGGGAGGGATATCCGTAGCTCCGTTGGTGGAACGGTTATGACCGTTTATCAAGGGAGTCTCTGTCGTCAATACACGCTGTGTTAGTTCCATTTTCAAATCTCCTTTGGGGTAAAACTTCACCAGGTTATGTGGAGTGTGGAGGGCTGTATTACTTTGTCAATCTGGGTGGCTCGCAAGCGTAAGTTTTCGTATTGCAGCCGATGAAGTGGGTCAGGCGAAAGTCCTAGAGTGATGATGGCAGCATCTACCAGGGTGCGCGAGGTGGTCAGGAGTTCCCCGTCCAGGTAAACCTGTCCACTTCCTGTGACAAGCAGTTGGTAAGTATC
Organism: uncultured Ardenticatenaceae bacterium; assembly: GCA_964585465.1. GTDB lineage: Bacteria > Chloroflexota > Anaerolineae > Promineifilales > Promineifilaceae > CAZPEJ01. The sequence goes on along the minus strand of CAZPEJ010000174.1, from coordinate 5,893 downwards.
TCCAACAGCTACCCCTGGGTAGATGGTCACTTGCCCGGTGACACCTGATAACACGATGTCGGCTGGGGGCATTCCAACGGTAACTTGGGAGCGGCTGAGGATATCTAAATCTATCACATTGGTTCCATCGGTTGTGCCAGAGCCAGGCAAAACACGCAGTACACCGCCCACCATCGGACGGTAGGCCACTTGCCGCCGCCACCAACCGTATCCCCCGCCAACCAGTACTGACAAAACAACCGGGATACCCCACAGCCAATGGCTTGAGCCAGGTGTAGATAACCCTTCAATTTTGGTCGGTACCCCATCCTCTTTGGGACTGGCAGAAGCAAGTAGCAGGATAGTAGGCACGGGTGTTGATGAGGGGAACAGTGTAGCTGAGGCGGTGGGGGGAGGAGTGGAAACGGCCGTTTCGGTGGCAACCGGTGAAGCTATGGTCGAAGGTGTGATGGGGATGGTTTCATAATCTTTCCATACGGTCACCTGCCCCTCCCCTGTCAGGCGCACGACCCACTGACCGGGGGGCGGCGTATCAATGGCCCATATCTCTTCCCTTGTTAAACCGGGTTGACCTGCATAATGAACCGTAGGAGAAACGGCCGTCAGGGTCTTGCCATCTGGACGGATGACTGTTACCTGGGTGGCGGGATCGCTTTTGCTGATGACCAGCATCAAACGCAGCAAATGGGGTTCTATCAGGAGGGTCTTTTCAACTCCGGCAGGGTTGGCAACGGCCTGTAGGACAGGGCCATCTGTTTGACCATCGGTTAATCTCACCACAATCTCGTGATAAATTCCCACCAGTTCGGCAGCCTGCCGGGCGGTAAAAAATTGGCCTGGAGCGGTAACGGCCGTTATCTGTTGCCAGGTAGGTTGCCATACCTGCCGAATCTCCGAGTCTGCATCTGTCGCTTCGTTGGCCAAAAGGATGATGAACAACGGGATTCCCGCTTCCGCCAGTTGTTCGCTCATATCTGTTAACTGCTGCTGATATTCTGCTATTTCTTCCGCTGTGGGGGTGTTATCCCACTCCGGTTTGCCATCGGTGAGCAAGATGATGACTGAACGGCCGTTGGGGGTTTCTGTTTGTAGTTGTGAAAAAGCCAGTTGTAAAGCCGCCACATGATCTGTCCAGGCCATGCGAGGTGGATCTACAAGGAGGGTAAAAATCTCATCCCGACGTTGTTGGTCAGTTAGAGGGGTGAGAGGGACAATGACCTGTGCCTGGCTGCCAAAAAAGATGATGCCGCAATAGTGAATCGTCTGGCTATCTATCCCCAGGTAAGAGAGAAACAAACGGGCTGCATCCAACCGCAACAGGTCTGGGTCGGAGCCGATACCTTTTTTCTCAAACATAGAGTTACTGTTGTCTATGAGCAAATACACCGAGAGCGGGTCGGCCGATTGGGCTTTTGTAGAGTAAGTTGCCCAAAACAGGAATCCACAGAGCAACAAAGCTGCCAATAAAACCAACCATAAACAGCCATATGCTCGACGACGGCAACCTTGTTTCCGTTTTTGCCAATGTTTTTCTACATAAGGTAACCAAATTGGTGCATTCATTATTTAACCTCGTGGTTCAAATAAAAGCCGTTCCTTGTTATAATTTAGAACCAGTTGGCAAGCAGGCACAGCACCCAAATCTTGAGAAGATTCAAGATTTTCTTGAGCATTCACTGCGTTTCTTGAGTTTCAATAAAACCTATGAGCAATTTTGGCAAGTTGTTACAGGTTCACCGCAAAAAATGCCGTGACACAACAGGAAAACCGCTGACACAGGCCAGGTTAGCTGAACTATTGGTACAGGAATCTGAAAAAGAACAGTATTCTGGAGCAACAGTCAGCAATTGGGAACGCGGGGAAAATTTAATCCGTCAGAAAGATCGGCATGTATTGGTGAAACTGGTGACAGTTCTACACCAGTGGGGTGGCCTTCTGACACGCGAAGAAGCTGACGAGCTATTAGCAGCCGGAAATTACAGCCCTCTCAATAACGACGAACGGCAACAAGTAAACCCTACTTGGAAACATCCAGTACCCACTAGACCAGGGAGTGTAGTGGTTCCCTCTATCGAAGAACAAGAAGAAATGTTGCCTTCTCATTCACTTGGCCCTCTGTTTGGGCGGGAGAACACGATAGATTTGGTGATGGCAAAGCTCCTATCACCAAACTCACCCTACCTATTGGTTATCACTGGCCTGGGGGGTATAGGAAAGAGTGCAATTGCCCATGCAGCTGCCCAACGTGCCATTCACACCAGACAATTCACTCGTGTGATCTGGTTTTCAACGGAGACGTTGCAAGCAGAAAACGAGATGAACCAGAGCAGTGCCTCGGTGTTTCGATTAGTTGTAGAAGCTCTGGCGAAACAGGTTTTGCCTGATAGGTCAAGCGACCATAACCCATCTCGACAGATGGCACGGGTAAGAAGTGAATTAAAACGACATCCTCATCTTATCATCATTGATAATCTGGAACATCCATCTGAAGATAATTATCTGCTTACGCAATTAAAACAGCTTGTAGGACCAACCAAATTTCTTCTGACAGCCCGCCATCGCCCCCCACCTGATGCCGAAGCTTATGTGCTGCCTCTCAAAGAGATAGCCAACTTGGATGCGTTTCAGCTTTTACGGCACCAATCACAAACTAGCGGAGAGGATGCTCTCAAAGACCTGACAGAAGAAGACCTGACAACGATATACCAGGTGGTAGGAGGGCATCCATTGGCTCTACGGTTAATACCCCAGCTTACACAAATTTATTCGTTATCCCAAATTTTACAGGGCTGGCAAGAAGGACAGGCAGGGTATATTTCGCGGGTATATCATTCGATTTATGAACCCCTTTGGCAACAATTACGACCTACCGAAAAACAACTTCTCCAGATAATGCCGCTGGTTGCACAAGGGGGAGCGACACAAAATCAGCTACAAATTGTCAGTGGTTTATCGTTGCGCTACTTTTACCCGGCATTAGAGAGGCTGATGACATTATGTCTGCTGGAACAAAGAGGTGGAAGGGAAAACCCTAAATATGGTATTCATAGTTTGACTGAACACTTCTTGTTAAACCTAAACAAAGAGCAAGAGGAGGGGTGGATGACTCCCTCCTTTATACAAACCATTTTTGCAAATCTAAACTACTGGCATCGCTATTTACAGCAACTCTCTGAGAAGCAGTGGCACTTGCTAGATATGGAGCGAACCAACATTTTTCGTGCCATCCGTTTCAGCCTTACGCTGCCAGCAGAGCAAATCATCCCAGACATTGAAAAGACTTGGCAAGAAATGGCAGAGCTTTTGTTTCGCTTTGTTGAACGACGTGGGTATGGGCAGGAGTGGATCCCTCTGTTAGAAACCTTGATTCAAAAGTTCAAGGGAGATGTGAAAGGGCAGTGCCAGTTACTAAACCGTTTGGGAGAGGTATACTGTTTACAGCAGCAACTCACCAAAGCGATTGAAATTCATCAAGCAGTCCTTGAGGAGTCTAAACAGATAGAAGATGAACTTGAGATAGGGCGTACTCACTTCAATCTAGGCAATGACTATTACCTAAATAGACAATACCAGGCAGCAGAGCAGCATACCCAAACAGCATTCAATATCTTTTCCCATTTAGGTTTATCGGGAAGAGAATCGGCAGCAGCTTTGAATCTGTTGGGAACAGTGACCCATGCCCAACAACTATACGATGTTTCAGAACAGTATTTAAAACGGGCAGCTTCTATCTGGCTTGAGATTCAACAGCCCTCGGAGCTAGCCCGTACCTTAAACAACCTGGCTATCACGCTACAAAAACAGCAACGAGTTGAAGAAGCATTTGAGTGTTATCGAAAAGCTAAAACGGCTTTAACCAAAAGTGCCAGCGAATTAGACCAAATTCTTATCTACTTATCCGAAGGGTCGTTATATTCCAGCCTGAAGCGGTATCATGAAGCAGAGGCAACTTTTAAGAAAATCCATCTAACTTTTTTGGAGGAAGCTGGGCATTTGTTTTATCAGGCTTTAACCCTCAATAACTTGGGGATTGTCGCGCTGGCACAGGGTAACTACGCTAAAGCAGAAGAGGTGTTACAAAAGTGTCTTGGTATTTGGCAGCAAATGGGAGATAACATTGAAGTTGCAGACACACTGAGGATCCTAGGAAGAGTGGCCGCCAATGCGGGTCATTATGAAACGGCCGTTTCGCGCTATCAAGAAGCTAGTAAGCTGTTATCTGAACATCCTGATGATTCTCGTTTTAAACAACTGCAACAGAAAATACACCAGGCTTTGGAAGAGATACACCAAAAAGGTGAAGTGACTAACCAGGTAGCTGGTTAGCCACTTCATTTGGGTTTAGGCTATCTAGGGAATTTTAGAACTAACCCATATACAAACCGATAGATGTGCTACATTGTCCGGTGGTGGTTTTACAATCGTCGTCAGCAAAGGTGATGTCTACCTGGGTAACCAGGATGAAAACAATGGTGATGAGGGGGACAATCCATAAGCTGATGGTTTTCAACCAGGATGTGTGTTGGGTAGAATGGGTTTGATTATCGGTACTTTTTTGTAAAGTCTTCATGTTTATTTGCTCCTTCATATTAAGATTGATAAGTTCGCTTGAAGGAGCGGCGCCACTCGTTTCTTGCGTTTCTTAATGCTTATAATAGGGCAGCAAACAACGAAAACTAATCCTTAAATCTGTAAATCAGCTTACGGAGAGTAGTAAACTTATTTAAGTGATTTATTAAATGCCAGGAAAATCCATATGGATGAAGCAGAGCGTAGTGAATTCGGCCGTTTACTCCACCTCTACCGCACCCGCAGTAAAGATATAGAGAGTGGGATACCCTTGACTCAGGAAAGATTTGCTGAACTATTGGATACCCGGGCAAATTTGCCTGGATATTCTTATGTGCGAGTTTCTCGATGGGAAAAGGGAGGAAAAAAGGGGGAGATCATTCGACAAGACAATCGAAAGCTGTTGGTGGGGATCATCTTTGTGCTCCAACTTTGCGCGGGTCTCACAACAGTAGAAGAAGCTAATGCCTTGCTTCGGGCCGGGGGATATCGGGATTTGGACAAAACAGAGAGTAAACAGGTAAATCTCGAATGGGAACCTGATAATCCACAAAATTTGCCTCGCGTAATAAAACCACGATCCTCTTCACAAAACCAAGAAACCGAACAGGCCACCTTTCATTCTATTCTGACTAGTGCCATTTCTCGCGTCAAACAGGCTATTATAAAACCCTCCTCTCAACCAAGAGAACCTTCCCTGGTCCGTTTACACCCCTCTACCTGTGGCGAAGATAGTATTGATCTAGGAAGTCAAAGGCTGGTTATTTCTAGCGCATTTGGGGCATACTTTACTGGACTATTGGAGCGCCAACACAATTATGTGGAAATTCAGTCCCAGATTTTAACGCCAGTTCCTAAAGGGCAAGCGGGATTAACCCCGATTGAACGCATCTTTTGGGCATTGCAGTATGCCAAAGGGCCACGGGTGTTCATTTTGGCAGCCGAAGGAGGCATGGGAAAAAGTACATTGGCAGCCAAAATCATTCGATGTTTGTTGCATGAACAGGCGACTGATATGGTATTGGGGGATAGTGCCAAAAACCATCAAGTGAATCTAACAACTGGATCTATCATCCCTATCGAGCCTGGCTATTATGATATCAACTCTTTTTATCAACGGGTGAGTTCTCAGCTAGGATTACCTTTTAAACCAACACAAACAGCCGAAAAACAAACTCTAACAAATATCCAGGATCGGTTAACCGGACGTAGAGCAATATTAATGGTTGATAACCTGGAGGCCGTCACACAAGGAGACGAATTACTTAAAACATTAAAACCCATTCTGAGTCGAGACGTTCGAGCAATTGTAACAACACGATCA
>CAZPEJ010000173.1:0-8937 GCA_964585465.1 uncultured Ardenticatenaceae bacterium | reverse complement strand
CCGCTTTTCATCCGATGCCGTAACCATTCAATGATTAAATCTGTCAGTCAACCAGGGAACTCTACTCATTTATGAACAGCGCGAAAGTGATTTCGTGGCTACAAGTGTTCACGTTTCATATAGAACTGCTATCTATTCGGCCGTTTCCGTAAACAGACCCACCCAGTCATCCTAGGATAACTGGGTGGGTCTTAAAGATTGAAAACGGGATAATTTTTACGCTCTACCCGTCCTGTTTTACCTCCGGCTCAACCGTTTCCCCAGTTCGTCAAACAAACTGTAGATAACCGGAATCACCACCAACGTGAGAGCAGTGCTAACCAGCAGCCCACCCATCACGGCGCGGGCCAACTCGGCGGCGATGATGGCCCCGGCTTCATTGCTGGCCCCCAGGGGAATGAGGGCTAGAATTGCAGCCAACGCGGTCATCCAGATCGGCCGTAACCGAGTACGCCCGCCTTCTACCAGAGCATCATAAGCATTTTTGCCCCGATGGCGTAACTGTTGCACCAGTTCCATCAGCACAATCCCGTTTGTCACCACAATACCCACCAACATCATCAGCCCAATCATGGCCGAGATGCCCAGGACGCTGCTGGTAATGTAGAGGGCAATGGCTGCCCCGACCAGGGCGAAGGGGATGCTAAACAGAATGGTGAAGGGGTGAATGAGGCTGCGGAAGGTGAGAGCCATGACGGCATACACAATCAAGATGGAGTAACCAATGGCTGTGACCATGCTCTGGAAACCTTCCACCTGTTGCTGGGAATCAAACCCTTCGGTGACTTCGGCCCCATTGGGTAACGCCTCTACCGCAGCGACAGCTTGTTTGGCCGCATCGGTGACACCCAGGGTATTTTCCGTTTCCAGTTCACCACCAAAGCTGATGGCAGGACGGCCGTCTATCCGAATGATGCTATCACCACCGCCGCCAGTGGCACTGTCTATGCTGCTGGAGACATTGGCGATGTCTTGAATGCCGTCGCCGTCAATGTCTACCGATTCCAACGCGGCTTTTACATCTGGCACAATGGCTCGCAGGTCGTCCAGAGATTCCCCGGTGACAATGATGCCAAAACCGCTAAAACCGGTCTGGGAAGCGGCCGATACCCGAACAACCTCCTCGCCAAAAATTTCTTCGGCGCGGGTGCGGATTTCATTGGTCAGGTTTTGTAGCTCTTCCTGGTTTTCTGCGCTGACGGTAAGGTTGGCCTGGTTTTGGTTGATATTGCCGCCACCACCGAACAAGGCAGCTACCCCACCAGCCCCACCCACTTCGGTTTGGATGGTTTCGACACCGGCGAGTTGGGAAACGGCCGTTTCAAACGCTTGCACCAGTTCATCGGTATCAGCCATCGCTGTGCCAGCAGGCAAATTCACCGTGATGTTAATGGTGGGTTCGCCCAGGCCGGGAATAAAACTTTGTGGCAGTTGCCCCAACAGGAACAGGCTACCCAAGAAGATAACGGCCGCAATCATTAACGTAGCAAAACGATTTTTCAACGCCCACACCAGAATGGGGGTGTACCACCGTTGCATCGAGGTCTCTTTTTCTTCTGGGATATGCTCCCTGCGAATCATCAGATAGGTGAGGGCGGGCACAACGGTAATAGCCACCACAAAACTGGCTGCCAGGGCGTAGGTGACAGTGAGGCCAAAGGGCAGGAAGAAAGAGCCGATGATACCGCCAATTAACCCCAACGGCAGGAAAACGGCCACAGTGGTAGCGGTGGCGGAGAAAATCGCAATAGCTACCTCTTTGGTGCCCTCCAAGACGGCATGTTTGGGGTCGTCTCCTTGCTGAATGTAGCGGTAGGAGTTTTCCAACACCACAATGGAGTCGTCTACCACACGACCAATGGCAACGGTGAGGCCGCTCAGGGTCATGATGTTAAGGGTGACGGATTTGGGGAATAGTTGGGCGATGAAGGCGATAAAGTCGTTGCCAGTTGAGTCGGCCAGGTCGTGAAACCATACCCCCAATGTGGGTGGCACCCAGCGCATGAGTAGGAAGGCGGTGAAGATGGAGAGAGGAATGGAAACGGCCGTTACCAGCGTTGCCCGCCAGCTTAACCGATACCGCCCCCCCACATGTCCACTCAAGAAGATGAGAATAATCAACACCGCAAACACCCCACCCAATGCCCCTTCACGCGATACCCCGGCAATGGAGTCTTCGATAAACGTCGCCTGCTCAAAAACCAGGCTCGTCTCAAGTTCTGGGTGTTCTTCTTTGTACTGTTCCAACAGGTCAAAAATGCGGTGCGCCACTTCTACGGTGTTGGCATCCCCATCTTTGAACAGTTGAATCACCAACGCCGGGTTGCCGTCTGTGCGTGTAATGGAGGCTTCAGGGATAAAAACAGTGACACTACCGGCTGCGATTCCGCGCAATCGTTCTGTCAGTTCCGCATCAAAAGCATCTGGGTACATGTCGAGCAGATAGGTCAACGATTCTGGTGACATCAATTCCAGCAGTTGTGGCGACAGGGTTTGGGCAAAATCTGCCTCATTTTCGGCCAGGAATTGAATCACGTCCGGGGTCAGGTCGGCAATCAGGGCAGGCGGGTCTTGCACATTGGGTGAAGATGGCAGGAAGTTGAGGAAGTTGGCTGCCCCAGGGACAAAGTTGTTATTCAAAATATCGGCGGCCGTTTTGAACAGGGGTGGCTCACCGTTGGGGCCGGGTTCTGCCCATAAACCAGTGAGGGGTGGCGCACCTGCTGAGAGGGCAGCGGCTTCCTCCGCTTCTTGCACTGCCAACTGTCCAGCCCCGCCAAATTCGGCCGCCAGGTCATCCAGTTCAGTTTTCAGGTCTGCTTCCAGCGTCTCCACAAACTCCATCGGCAGCAGGGCAATGACTTCCGGCTGCAACAGGCGTAAATGGTCGCTGGTGAGCAGTTGCAAAATTTGGATGCCTTGTGGCCCAATGCCACCAAAGAGGCGCATCATGTCGGGGGTAATGTCTTGGGCCACTTCAATCTCAAAACCGGCTGCCGAGGCCCCTTGAATGAGGGCTTCTGGCAGGCGGGCAGGATCGGCATTGGCGGCTTCTTGTGCTGCCAGTTGCCCGGCTCCGCCAAATTCGGCCGCCAGGCCATCTAATTCAGTTTTTAGGTCTGCATCCAGTGTCTCCACAAACTCCATCGGCAGCAGGGCGATGACTTCGGGCTGGAGCAGGCGCAAATTGTCGGGGGTGAGCAGTTGCAGGGCTTGTAACCCCTGCGGCCCAAAACCAGCCAGCAGGCGCATAAAGTCGGGGGTGATGTCCTGGGCGACTTTGATTTCTACCCCGGCCGCTTGTGCCCCTTGAATGAGGATGTCGGGCAGTACCCCGGCTTCGTCGTTGGTGGTGGGTTGTTCGGTAACGGCCGTATTTGCCTCAAATTGGGCGGCGGCAATGACAATGTTTTGAACGGTTTGTTGCAGTCCGGGGTCTAAGGTTGCTACATAGTCGGCAGGCAGGGCTGCCAATACCCCTGGAGCAAAAGCCAGCAATTGTTCTGGAGTCAGGTCGGCTAACAGTTGCGGAGCTGCTCCCACTAATGCAGGGGCAAACTCGGCGGGAATATCGGCCGTTGTTTGCAAGGGGAAACCAGCTGCTGCGGCGGCAGCAATCCACGATTCGGGCAAATCTACCCCTTTGGGTGTTTGTCCGTTGGCTGCCAGTTGGATGGCGGTCAGTTGCGCCAGTAGATCAGCTTCTAAGGTTTCACCAGCGATGGGCAACAACCCGGCTACCACTTCTGGCGAGAGGGCACGCCACATTTCTGGGGTGAGCAGGGTTAACTGGTCGGAGGCAACGGCGGCCAACTGCCCGGCAAATTCGGGGGTGATGTCGGCGGTGGTGCTAATGACCAGACCAAATTGGGCCGCCCCGGCTATCCACTCTTCTGGCAAACCAACGGGGGCAAATTGGGGGATTTCCTGGCTGTCAACGGCCGTATGTTGGGCAGCATACACCGCAATGTTGGTTAATGTCTGTTGCAAACCCGCGTCCAGGGTAGCGACGTATTCAGATGGCAAAGCTGCCTGCACGTCGGGCGAGAAGGCCAAAATGACCTCCGGGGTTAGTGCGTCTAGCAGTTCCGGGGTGGAAGTGGCAATGAGGGTGATAACATCGGCAGGGAGATCGGCCGTTGTTTCGACTGTCAAACCGGCATACCCGGCGGCAGTGATCCAGGCGGTGGGCAAAGCTACTGGTTCGGGGGCTATGTTGGCGGCGGCTTGCTGAATGGCGTTTAGTTCGGCCAGTAAGGCTGCATCCAGGTTGGCAGCAGCTACCGGTACACCCACTGTTAACACGGCCGGGTCTAGTGCCCGCCACATTTCCGGTGTGAGCAGGTTTAGCTGGTCGGGGGCAACAGTCGCAATTTGCCCCACAAACTCTGGGGTAATATCGGCGGTGGTGCTAATGACCAGACCAAATTGGGCGGCTCCGGCAATCCACGCTTCTGGTAGGGCGACAGGGGCAACGGTGGGTAATTCGGCCGTTTCTGTGACCACTTCGGTGACTTCGGCAGTGGGTTCTGGTACAGGCTCGGCGGTGGGGGTGGCCTGGGTTATCTCTTCACCGTTTAGAACGGCCGTTACTTCAGCCAGGGTATATTGGCCTGTCCCACCAAATTCGGCCGCCAGCTCATCCAATTGCGCCGTTAAATCGGCAGGTAAGGTTGCCACAAACTCTTTGGGCAAATAGGAGAGTGTTTCTGCTGGGGCATAAGGCAGGGTGTCTTGGGGGAGCAGGTTGAGGACAGCCAAAATTTGTTCTGGTGTGCCACTCAACCCCCGCAACATGTCAACGGTAACATCCTGGGCATAGGCCACTTCAATCCCCAACTGGCTGGCTCCCTGAATCACCACCAACGGCAGGCGACCCGGCTCAGGGGTTGGTTCGACGATGGGTTCAACTTCCGCAACCATTTCTTCTTCGCTGGGTAACTCCTGACCGCCCCCAATTGTCACCAGACTAACCTGTTCGACGTTTTCTAACTGTGGCTGCAAATCTGTTGTCACCAGTTCTTTGAGTTCTGCCAGGGTGAGTTCGGAGGAGGAGACGCTGGCGATGACGACGGGCAGGTCGCTGAGGCTAAAGTTCAGTACTTGTGGTGTTTCCATGCCATTGGGGAGGGTGGTTTCGGAAACGGCCGTTTCAATCTCCTGCACCATCTTTTCCTGGTCAACCCCAAAATCGTTCCGCACGATGATAAAAGCAAACGTCGGATTGGTGGTGGACTCCACATTCACCACATTCTCCACACCTTGCAGTTTTTCTTCCAATGGAATCGTTACCTGGCTCAAAAACTCATCGGCCGATTCTGCGTCCGGCCATTGAGCCACCACAAAGGTCTGGGGAAACTCGATACTGGGTAACAACTCCAGGTTTAGCCCGGTCATAGCCACAACACCCAAAGCCATTACAACAAATGAAATAACGATGGTCGCCCACTTAAATTGCAATGAAGCGCGGGTAATTTTGTCAAAAAAGTTTGTCAGCATAGAAACTCCTTGTGAAACATGAAAAAGCTGAGGGGTTTCACATTTTGATAACGAATACTGTTTTGTTTCGTATTGCGTATTGTGTCGTTGCTCCCCTACATGATATGAAGCCTATTTAATTTTCTGAATCTCCAATTTCTAATCTCCAATCCCCCAATCCAATTGGGCCAAAAGCTCGCCGCAGTACGTCCAGACCTGCTGAGAGGGCTGCCCGGTCTGTGGCAGTCAGGGGGGTGAGGAGTTCGGAAATTTTGAGGATAATTAAACGGCCGATCTCCTGCAACATCTCTCGGCCTTCTGGGGTAATTTCAATGAATACAATGCGCCGATCCTGCTCAGACGAGTGGCGTTTCACCCATCCCTGCTGCACCATCGTATGAACGGTGTTAGACATGGTGGGTAAACTAACCCCTTGAATCTCAGCTAGTTCGCTTACATTGCGCGGCCCTTGTGCCAATGCCGTCAACACCCCAATTTGCGGCGAGACTAAGGGCGATTTGGTGCGGCGCAATTCGGCGGAGAGGATCCGCATGATGGCGGGTACAATTTCCACCACTTGATGAGCAATTTGCAAATTTTCTATTTCTGCCATTTGCACAAAAAAACGCCTGATAACTGTTTTATCAAGCGTTTTGCCTGTTATTTCCTTGAAAATTAGCCCAACTAATAGTTAGCAAGGCTAATTATATGCCGGGCTAATCATTTGTCAATTGGGAATTTGGGATGGGGTCATGAGTTTGAATGACAGGCAGGTAAAGCTGCAAGGTCAGGGAGGGTTGCATCGGGGTCTGCCCCCAGAAACCACCGGTTAAGGTGAATACATTGCCAGAGGCCGTGCCAGCATCTGTTTGCCCCATCGTGCCACTGACGGTAAAAGTGCTGCCCTGGCTTGTGCCACCTCCGCCATCCACCGTCCACCAGGGAAGGGAGAAACGGCCGTTTCCCAGAGCCATCGCCCCAGAAACCAACAAAAACAAAACCATTACAAACAGCAACACATATTTGAGTTTCATAAATCCCCCTACGGATTCCCAATCACCGTTACCCCATGGCGACCAGATAAAACACCCTGATAAATGATGGAATCCATGAAAAAGTTTAAACCATCCCGATAATTAGCTGCTGCCAGGAACAACAATCCATCTGCCTCAAAAAATTCAAAGTCCGTCACACCGACAGCTGGGATTGTTTGTTCCAGCGTAAAGCGGTTGCCACTCCATTTATAAATTTTGGAGTTAAGTTGGTGTGTGACCCCATCGTAAGTATTAGTCAAGGCAAGAAAAGAGTCACGACCAATCGTAAAGAACTCCCAATTATGGGCATCACTGGCCGGAAACGATTGAAACTCAACAAATTCTGTTCCCTGCCAACGATAAACTTTTGAATAAACCGTGTAGGTGGTGTCATCGTTTGAATTAGCCAGAGCTAAAAACTGATCATCGCCGATCTCAAAAAACTCCCAATCAGTTGCTCCCCATGTGGGAACCGTTTGGTACTCCACAAAATCGTTCCCGTCCCACTGGTAAATGATGGAATTAAGATAGTGTGTTGTTCCATTAAAATAATTGGCTACTGCCAGATAACTGTCCCCATCAATTGTAAAAAATTCCCAATCATATGCCCCATGGGTGGCGATAGGTTGGAATTCTACAAAAATTGAACCGTTCCATTGATAAATTTTAGAATCAACGTTTCGGTTTATCCCATTTCGTTCGTTAGCAATGACGAGAAAAGGGGTTTCGTCAATTGTGAAAAATTCCCAATCATGCCCACCGATTGTTGGGATGGATTGAAATTCCACAAACGTATTGCCGTTCCATCGGTAAATGACTGAGTTGACCAAATTGGAGGAATTGTTGTACCGATTGGCTACGGCAAGGTAAGCATTATCGTCAACCGTGAAAAATTCCCAATCCATAGCTCCCTGTGTTGGAATACCTTGTGCAACGACAAATTCTATGCCGTCCCATCTGTAAATATAGGAAGTTAAAATTGACGAACTACCATTGGTGTAGTTGGCTGATACCAGATAGGAGTCTGACCCAATGGAAAAGGCTTCCCAATCATAAACGCCTGTGGTGGGGAGAATGTGGTCTATTTGGAAAGATTTAAGAACATCGAAGTTGGAGATGGTGTGGGTGTGGTCGGAATGGGCGACGGTGTTGGCGGTGCCAGTGCCAGAGAAAGTAACCGTGAGGGTAATAGGCCCAGTGTTGCCTCCACCTAATAAACCATCACCTGCGTTAACGTCGGTGATGCTGCCACCAACCCCGACGTTATCAATGCCATCAGCAAAATCGGCGGGCATGTTGGTAATGCCTTGCCAGGGGGCAGAATCGGCCGTTTCTGCAAAAATAGCTTGTGGGGCAGGGGTGAGTGTTTGACGGGGTGAAAGGATTTCATAGGGATCACTGCTGCCAAACGGCCGAACCCCAATTTCCAGATAACGAACTTCACCAGAAAACACACCAGAGCCAAAATCAAGTTGGGCCGTGAACAGACCATTTTGCACCGGAAGGGTGGGTGTCAGAACCGGGCCAACTTGTGAACCACCAACGGCCGAATCATACAACACAAACTGAAACTCATAACTGCCACTTGCCGGGGTTGAACCATCATGAAGCTGACCTTGATAGGTAAAAACGGTATTTGTATTCACCGGAGCCTCAACCTGAGATTCTACCTGTTTCAGAAACAGCCCGGCCACATCAGACGTGACGATGCCAATCGCCAGAATAGATACCAAAACGAGCAGGGTAACGGTAAAAAAATTTATTTTCATGAGTTGCCTCTTTAGAAGGTGCTGGCCCAACTTTTAACCTTTGCAGAGATTAAGTATTGGAGAGAAAAATCAGTAAACGCCGAAAAACTACTCTTGATAGGAAGTATAAGGCGTATTCCCTCAGTTGACAAACACCCTGGTACCAGATAGGATGGAAACCAGTGATGGGCAAGATAGCGCATGGGCCTGGCACAACCAGGTTGACGAGGTGGAGGTTCTTCCCCGCAAGGTGAAGCTAACTCGCAAGAGGAAAATCGAAAGATCAGCGGATGCCTCCCAGAACGACCACATTCTGATTCTTTGCCCCGATAAAAGCACTTCTACAAACTGGCAAGAGCAATCGGCCGACAAAAGGGGTGCAGTGGTCAGGAAATAGTACTCAGTGGTCAGTACTCAGTATTCAGTTACTGAGTACTGACTACTGAGTACTGAGTACTGAAACAGGGGCGTTCCCAAACAGTTGACACAATTGAGGGTACGCCACACAAAGCGTAAAACGTAAAATGTAAAACGTGAGGATGGGTTTTCACGTTTCATGTTTCACGTCTCAAATCAAATCTTGTTATGGAGGTTGAATTATGTGTGGCATTGTGGGTTATATTGGGCCGCGTCAGGCACCGACGGTGGTATTTAATGGGCTGAAGCGGTTGGAGTAT